>SLAE01000039.1 GCA_007127015.1 Desulfonatronospira sp.
ACTTCCTGAAAATCCTTTTCATAATAGCTTGCGTTTTCTCTGGACCTTTCTCTTAAAGCTTCAATATCGCCAACGCCGGTATTGATAAGCATGAACTGTGTGTAGTGCTTGATCTCTTCTCTGGAGCCCCACTCAGCCCAGGCCCGACCCAATCTGGGGATATATTCCTTCTCCAGGGTTCCCAGAGGATCTTTTCCTTCTTCAATCCAGCCCCTGGTAAGATAATAGATCCCTGGATTATTCCGGCTTATCCGCCTGTATCTTTCCAGAGAGCCCAGGAAAAGAGCAATGCAGTCGTGAGCCTTGGTCACGGCCAGCCCCTGTTTTGGGGCTTTTACGTTTACTATTCCGTTGGAGCAAAGTCCGTAGCCTAAAATTATTTTGGATGCATATTTTTCAGCCTGGTCCACCTGTTCCTGAATCATTTCCGGGAGCAGGTGAGGCGAGCGGTGCATGTTCTGGGGCAGATATATTGTTTTGATCTCATCCTCATGTCCGCTGCGCAAAAGTTCGAGTTCAGGCCTGAGAACCCCACAGGCGATGACCACCCGCGGGGACCTGGATTCGAGAACGATGTCTTCTCCTTGATCTTCTCCCTTGAACATGCTTTTTCCAACCATCCCTGTTTTTTAAATTTCCAGCTTATCTGCCCGGTAGGCCTCCAGAAAGTTCATGCAGTAATCATCTTTGCCCGCAAGGGTTTCAGCAATGATGATATTGGCCATCATATTCGAATCCAGAGGATTGATTATGGCGGTATCCAGACCTTTAAGAACGCTCATGATCATGAAGGCTCTGTTCAAAAGCGGCCTTTTGGGCAATCCAAAGGATATGTTGGACATGCCGCAGACAGTATGCACCCCTTTCAGCCTGGTCATGATCATTTCTATGGAGTCTAAGAATTCAATTCCGTATGACTTGTTCGTAGAAATTGGCTGGACCAGAGGGTCCACATAAATGTCATCTGGATTTACGCCTTTTTGAACCAGAACATCGACCAGTTTTTCCGCGATAGAAAAACGGTCATCAGCGGTCTCCGGCATTCCCTCGTCACTCATGCACAAGGCGACAACCTTGCACTTATATTCAGCAATGATGGGGAGCAGGTTTTCAAACCGATCCTTTTCCAGTGAGATGGAATTGAGCATGGGAATGCCGCCCTTGTGTATCTTCAATGCCGATTCTACAACAACCGGGTCGGGGCTGTCTATACAGCACGGGACATCCACTTCCTCCTGAACCAGATTTATCAGCCACCGCATGTATTCCTCTTCCCTGCCTACAAATATGCCGGCGTTGACGTCTATGTAATGCGCTCCATGCTCGCTTTGTTCCCTGGCCAGTTTTTTTATGGTATCTGCATCCTGAGTCTTGATGGCTTCACCAACGCTTTTTCTGCTGGCGTTTATCAGTTCGCCGATTATCTGCATAAAATCCTCCATGTTGAAAATTACATAAGCTTATCAGGTGTTCAGTCGCCGAGTGTCAAGCAGCTGCTGTCAATTATCGGGTGTCAATTCTGTTTCGCTTTCAGAGAACTCCATGCTTTCGGCGTACAGTTCCATAAATCTTGGAGACTGAGCCACTGATACATGTTCAATGTCCTGAATGCAGGTCTCCAGAAAACGTCGATAAGAGATGTCCGTGAGCATCCAGACGCAGCCGCTGCGACAGGCATTACCGGCAAATTCCACCCGATCTTTTGTTCCTTTAGGGATAATGCCAATATTTTCAAGGTTTACAGGGTCCAGATAAAATCCGAACCCGCCGGCAATAATTATTGAATCCAGATCTTCAACCCTGCAGCCCGCTTCATCCATAAGCACGTCTATGGCCGCGCGAACAGCGCCTTTAGCCAGCTGAACCTGACGCACATCCCTTTGGGTAAAGGCTATGTCCCTGCCAAGCATAAAAGCAGTCTGTCCTTCAATTTCCCTGAGCCGTGAACGTACAGCCCCGGGAACTTCCCCGCAAGGCAGACTGCAGTACCGCCCTGTATGATCAATAACTCCAAGGCGCAGCAAAATGGCCACCAGGTCGACAATGCCGCTTCCGCAAATGCCTCTGGGAGGAGCGTTCCCCACTGTGCTGAGCAATATATTCTGTCCATTGGCGGATACTGACTCAATTGCCCCGAATGATGCGCGCATTCCACAGGACAAACCCATGCCTTCAAACGCGGGACCGGCCGCTGCTGAGCAAGCCAGCCGCCTGCCCAAAAAATTGAGCGCGATTTCTCCATTGGTGCCTACATCCACAAAAAGCACCGATTTGGTGTCATCGAAGAAATCGCTGTGAATAAGCAGGCCCGCACTGATATCTGAGCCGATAAAGGCATGCACTACAGGGGCAATGTATACACGGCCGGCAGGATTGATTCTAATTCCGAACTGCTTCATGGGATAGCTGATGCCTGTTTTGATATCCACAGTAAACGGTATTTCACCCAAAGGTGCCGGATCGATTTCGGCCAGGATCTGAAGCATGGTAGTGTTGCCTCCGATAACCACATCCAGGATTTCCTGACGTTTGGATTCCGAGTCAACGCATACTTCATGGATCAGTTCATTTATGCCCTTACGTACCGCTTCAGCCCGCTCGTGAAGTCCTTCCTGTGTGGAGCCGTGCTGAATTCTGGTCATCACGTCGTGTCCGAATTTGATCTGCGGATTCAGTCTTGAAGCAGTAGCAAGGACTACTCCGGTTTTCAGGGAAACCAGAGTGACGACTATTGTTGTGGTGCCCAGGTCAATGGCCAGACCCTTCGGCTCATAATCGTCTTCCCAGATATTTAAAGCCTGTGTTTCAGGAAAATTATCATAAATAAACTCCGGGGTGGCCTGATCATCCAGAACTTTGACCGCGCTGACCAGCCTGTAGGTCGGAGCCAGTTCTCCTTCAAGAATGGTCTGCGACTCCCTGAAAAGTTTTGCGTCGCGGACGAAATTCATGGGCAGCTTAATGGTCAGATCCTGATCAGGAACGACCATACAAGTCAAACGATATCCTTTTTCCAGATCGCTTTCTGAGACATGCTCATTAGGAGTGTAAGGAACACTTTCATGTTCTGTTACCCAGACTCCGCAGCTCCCGCAAAGACCGTTTCCGTTGCATGGACTTTCAACATTAATGCCTCGGCGAAGCAGAAGATCCCGGAGGGTTTCTCCTTCACGGGCTTCTATGGTTATATCTATGGGCTGAACATTTATCCGGGGCATGCTGTTTTTCTCTTTTCAATCCCTTTTTCGAGTCAAAGTTATGGTTTCCTGCAGATCTTCAGCCAGGTCTTCCAGATCCCTTCGCAGGGACTTGCCGTTGACTTTCTGGGGCACCTCTATGGCTATGCGCATGGTAAAAAACGGCTGCTGCAAATGCCTGGACCGGTCCACTTTGGTGCTCAGCTTGATTATGTTAATTCCCCTGCTGGCCAGCAGTTTGGATGTCCGGTAAACTAATCCGGCTTTATTTGTTCCCCTGACCTTTATTTCATAATGTGGTTCACTTTCTCTTGCGCGGGACAGTTCAATTTCATCATGCTCCATTGGAAAAACATGCACCTGAAGATCATCTTTATGTTCAAGCAGTTGAAGATTGTCTTCCAGGCGTCTGTATTGTTCATGATCTTTCGCGACCACATGGATCATCAGGGTGAAGTGTATTCCCATCAGGGTCATGTAGGAATTTTCAATGTTACAGTCCGCTGTGTAGATTGCTTCAGTCACTTCAGCAACCACACCCGGTCTGTTGCTGCCCATGGCCGCAAGAATGTACTGGTGTTGCATTATGCTCTCTGAGAATTTTTGATTTAAAAAATTATATGCAAAAAGATATTTGATCAGTTTTTGATCTTAGCTTAACGCTGATAATTTGTTTTTTACTGATTTTTTAATCCTTATCCATAATCCTTGATCCTGAACCAATAATCCTTATCTGTCATCCGAATTGCTCGGAAAGCTTGGGATTTCCAACAGCTCTGGCTTGGATCCGCTGCAGAGTACCTTCGATCTTCCTGTTCACTTTCACTCCGGGATTATCCGCTCCAGCCTCTTCAGCAGCAATACGTGCAGTCCTGCCGGCTTTTCTTTCAGCAAAAGCCATAGCTTCTTCGGCATCTTTAAATGCAGTTTTTTCCCCTTCGAACTGCACTATATAAGATCTGGATGAATCCGATTCCTTAAGATAAATAAGTGCTTCCTTGTCCACTATCACCGATCCTGCAACCGCGCCTACAGCATTGGCAACTTCAGGGTGATCGGGCAGCACAAATCCGGAATTAAGCTTTTCAGCCACCAGACGTACGAAAATTTGAGCCGGTGCACCGATTCCTATGACCGGAAACCGGCTGGAAAAATTTATGTTGATACAGGAGTCCTGTTTGAAAAAACCTTCTTCAAAAAACCAGTCAGCCCATTCTCCGTCAGGTTCTTCAGGCAGCTTGCCGGCATTGCCATGCCTGGCAAGAAAAATAAAAGTTTCCCTGGTCATTCTGAAGACAATATGCTCCATGATTCCGGCTGAAAATTCCCGAGGATCAAGATCATGAAGACTGCAGGCATGCTGAAGGGCTTTTCTGGCTGCTTCAGCACTGTCCAGGTCCAGCTCGCCCCTGGCATGTAAAATGTCGGTCGGGGTAAGCGTGGAAACCCCCACGATTCTTTTCAGGATCAGGTCTTGGGCATTGAGCTGTACCGGATGGTTAAGCTTCATTCTGTCCAGCAGTTCTGCAACGCTGACAGGCTCCTGAGCCAGAATATCCACAAGCGCCTTTTCCAGGGGATGAGCAGCGCAAGGCTCATCTTCATTGACTTCCCTGGCCAGAAACCAGTATTCGATATCATTTCGGCTTTTTTCATTGCGGCGCTTTTTTTCAAGATTAAGAAGTTTCTCTTCCACCCGCGGATGCATGGCTGCCAGTCTTGACAGCGGAACCACCCTGCTCGGGCCGACATGAAACTCCTTTTCGGAAATTATATCGATTCTGCTGTCGCACCCGATGCAGACTGTGCGTATGCGGGCTGCCTGTACAGAGGTATCCATGTTTCCAACCCTTGCGCCTTCATCAGAGACAGTGATATTGCCATTTTCGATCAGAGCCATATCTGTTGTGGTGCCACCCACATCAATGACCAGGGCTCCATCACGTCCTGACAGAAAGCGTCCGCCTATGGCGCTGGCGGCAGGTCCGGAAAGTATGGTTTCTACGGGTTTTTGCTCAGCCTCGGTATAAGGCATTAAAGATCCGTCTCCTTTAACGATCATCAATGGGGCCTTCAACCCCAGATCTTTTAAAGAAGATTTAACCGCCTGAATAAATTCATGCATGACCGCAACAAGGGAGGCATTTAAAGATGCCGTGGTCGCACGCTTGATGGAATCAAGCGTAGTTGAGAGCTGGTGTCCGAGGACAACCGGCATGTCTGTTATTTCCCGCACCGCCCGCATTACTTTTTCTTCGTGATCCGGGTTCAAAGGGCTGAAGTAGCTGGAAATTGCCAGAGCTTCCAGATTTGCCGCGTTATCTTCCACCCAGGAAAGTATTTCTTCCAGGTCAGGCGGACACTGCTCTTCACCCTGGGCATTATGTCCTCCTTTGAAATAAGCGAAGCTGTCGGTGGCAAACCTGGCATCAAGATCGTAGCTCTCAATAAGTTCGCGGTCATACCCGATAAGGATCAGGCCTACCTGTTTGGTGTTGCCCTCGGCAATGAAGTTGGTCGCCAGAGTGCTTGAAATACCAACCAGCTTGACCTGTGAGGGGTTTTGAATGCTTAGCTTTTTGAGAACTTTTATGATGCCGGTGGTAAGATTTTCATAAGTTGTCAGTGTTTTTGCCGAAACCAGAATCTCCCTGGTCCGGTAGTCCATGAGCACACCGTCGGTATATGTGCCTCCGGTATCAATGCCAACAACATAATCTCTTTCATTATCTGTTTTTATAATTTGATCCCACGGATTGCGGGTGCTCAGTTTGAGTGCAGTCATATTTGTATTAACTTATAGATAGTTGAAATTAATAAAAAAATTCATACTCAGTGATCAGAAACCAGGAACAGGTCGTTCGTCCGCGAATATGATTTCTCATACATGCCTGAGAAGCTGAGAAATAAATCAGGCTGTGATATATGCATATAACCGGTTCACGTCCTGTTGCCGGTTTCTGTCGCTGCATTACCAGGGATTACAGTCCTTCTCTTTCAACTCTTTCCACTGCGCCGTCGATAACCTTCTGAATATCTTTTTTCACTTCTTCAGGCACTCTGGAAATGGGTCCTTCATGATTTTCCAGAATATCGCGGGTCTTTTCTATGATCCTGTCCTGCATGGTTTTTCTACCGGATTTATCCCAGTCCTCATAACTCTGCCGATCCATCAGGGTAGGGCGCCAGTGTTTGCGAAACCATTTCATGGTGTGGTCTTCATAAAGATAGTGACCTCCTGAGCCCACGTTGTTGATTACGTCTACGGCCAGGGTCTCTTCGGTGACCTCTATGCCTTCTTCAATTATTCTGGCCATGCTGATGATTTCATCGTCCATTACCGTCTGGAAGATGTCTCCGGTCTTGCCTGATTCGGTATAGCCGCAGTCATGAACAAAATTGGCGCCTGTAAGCATGGATGTATGTATTTGCAAAGTCGCCTCAATGCCGGACTGAATCTCCATGACCTTGGTGTCTGTACACCCGGCTGTTCCGAACATGGGCAGTCCACAGTAACGGGCCATTTCGGTCAGGCCGCCGCTCAGCACGTTCAGTTCCGGGGCTCCATAAGAATATATGCCCCGGCGCATGTCCAGAATGGATTGTACCCCGCCCAGAATTATGCAGGTTCCTGGATTTATGAGCTGTGACAGAACAACGCCCACCATTGATTCAGACAGAGCGACCACCAGCTGGCCGGCGTGAGTGGCCGGAACCGTTCCTCCGCCGATCGCGCATGGACTGTAATCCTGTGGTATTCCGTGTTCGGCGCAGTACATGAGCTTGTCAATGGCGTGAAAATCACTGACTAGCGGAGAAATGGGCTCACTGTACAAAATATAGTTTGGCTTTTTCTTGAAAGCTTCTTCACCGCCGGCCATGATACAGCCGATACGGTGCAGATCTCTGGCTCCGCCCCGGTGATAGGACCAGGCCATGATCGGGGTAGTGGTGTTTTGAATCATGTCAGCAAACTCGAATACATCGTCAGTCCCTCTGGGTACGTCGCTTATGGTGACAAGTCCTTCAACAAAGCCGATATTGGGCAGGGCATCGCACACCCGGGCCACGGTAGTGGCATCCTTTCGCAGACATTTCCTGCGTTCCAGGGTCCATGGATCCCTGAAATAAACAAGAGTGGGCCCCGGGCCGAAATAGCTGCGGTTTTCCTCGATATATATGCGGGGATTACCTTCCCAGTCAAAAATCGTGGTCATCAGTGGAACGGACTGCAGAGCCTGACGGACGAGATTGGGCGGAATATAAACCCTTACTCCATCCACCTTGCACCCGTGTTTCTTGAAAATATCCCGTGCCTGTTCGTGGTGAACGTTTGCTCCGGTATCCTGCAGGACTTTGAGCATTACATGAAAAATGGTCTGCTTCTGATCCTCGGATAAAAAAGAAAACCTTGGACTGCGATTGACTATGCAGTTGGTTTTATCATTAGCCATAAAAATCCTCCTCGGGGTTTTTACTGTGGACCATACAGGAGAACTGGATCATATTGAATTTGACGCAGCCCCTGGCAGACCTGAATTTTCTGCCGGATCCAGAAATAAATTTCTAATCATGTGCAAATACAGAAAATACTTAAGCCTGTTCATGAATGACGCTCTTCGGCAGCATTAATTATTTCCTGAAGCTCCCGGCGGATGTCATCATCTATTGGTTCAGGGTAATGTTCCCGGAGAATACGGTCTGTTTCCTCACGGATACGATCGTTCATAGTCTTTTTGCCTTCGCGGACCCATGTCTCGTAATCCGATCGATCCTGAAGCTTAGGCTGAAACCATTCCTTATAATGCTTCAAGGTATGTTCAGTAGTCAGGTATTCACCACCGGGGCCTATCTTGTCGATAAGCTCTAAAGCCAGGTACTCCTCCTCTGTATTGATCCCTTTACCCATCTGCCTGATCATTGCGATGATTTCGTCGTTCATGACCAGGCTTTCCAGCGAGGCGTTCACTCCGCTGTCTATGTAGCCAACATCGTGGACCAGGCTGGCTCCGGACAAATAAGCGTAAAAATTGCTGGTGGCCGATTCAATAGCCGCCTGTTCGTCAAGGACTTTGGAATCAGTGCAGCCTCCTGTTGAAAACATGGGCAGACCGATCCATTTGGAGATATCCGTGTTGGCTGCGGATGCAAGGGACAGCTCGGGAGCTCCATAGGAATAGGTGGTGGTGATCATGTCCAGGACAGTGGTCACCCCGCCCATGATCAGGGGCATTCCGGGCTTCTTCAGATAAGTAAGTACCGAAGCCATAAGTGTTTCCGCCAGAGACTGGACCAGCATGCCGGCCATAGTGGCCGGTGCAGTAGCACCTGAACTGGGGCAGGGGGTATACATGCACGGGATGCCCTTTTCCGCGCAGAACAGGAGTTTCTCCACTGCCGTGCGGTCATTCTTAAGCGGTGAAATAGGTTCAATATAGGTCACAAATAAAGGGTTCAGGCGGTATTCCTTTTCATCCCCGCGGAACAGGACAGCCATCTTCCACATGTCCTCAAGGCCTTCCCCGTCCACAGTGGTCAAAACCATCGGCTTGGTGCAGCCTTCAAGCATGGCCATAAACTGATGCCGGTCATAGGTCTGCGGATTGGGTACATCCTGGACAATGCCGTGGGACATGAAAAAATCAAGATTCGGGAGATAATCCACGATTCTTGCAGCATTGACCACGTCCTTGTACTCTGTGCGTCTTCGTTCACCTGTCTCCCGATCATAAGTAAAGGGCAGGTCGGATCCGGTGCCGAAATTGACCACATCTTTTTCCAGTTTAATGGTATTTTTGCCTGTTCTTCCGGTCAGAT
>SLAE01000020.1 GCA_007127015.1 Desulfonatronospira sp.
GCCATATCCATGCACGAAGTCGCCGAACCCTATATCAGACGCAGGGCATTAAGGCATCTGGAGAAAAAAAGAATCGTCATCTGCGCGGCCGGCACGGGCAATCCTTATTTCACTACAGATACGGCAGCCGCTCTTCGGGCCATGGAGCTGAAAACCGATGTCATTTTTAAAGCAACCAAAGTCGACGGCGTTTATGACAGGGATCCGGTGCTTTATCCAGACGCAGAAATGTTTACATCGCTCTCATACATAGATGTGCTTAACAAGCGTTTAAAAGTAATGGACTCTGCCGCTGTATCTTTATGCATGGACAACAACATGCCTTTAGTGGTCTTTAACCTTTTTCACAAGGACAGTATAAGTCGGGTGCTCAAAGGTGAAAAGGCAGGCACCCTGATACAAGGAGGTAAACATGCAGGCAGTACTCAATGAATGCAGGGATAAAATGGATAAGGCGATCGCCAGTCTGGATAAGGAACTGGCCAAGTTCCGGACCGGAAGAGCCTCGGTCAGCCTGCTCGACGACGTTACGGTCGAATACTACGGTACTATGACCCCCCTTAATCAGCTGGCTTCCATCTCCATCCCGGACAGCCGGACAATAGCCATACAGCCGTGGGACAGAAATGCCTTCTCCGGCATTGAAAAAGCCATCATGAAATCTGATCTGGGACTTAATCCAGTCAACGACGGGAAGATCATACGGATCAATCTCCCTCCTCTGACTGAAGAAAGGCGCAAAGAACTGGTCAAGATGGCCAAGAAAACCTCTGAGGACGCCAAGGTGGCTCTTAGGAACATACGCAGAGAAGCCAACGAAAGCCTGAAAAAAATGAAAAACAACAAAGAGCTGACAGAAGACGAAATGCATAAGGGATACGATGAGGTTCAGAAAATAATCGACTCTTATGTGGAGCGGGTAGATCAGATCCTGGCCGAGAAAGAAAAAGAAATCATGGAGTTCTAAGCTGCAGGAGCATTTTCCAAGCCATATAGCCATCATCATGGACGGTAACGGCAGATGGGCCGGCAGACATGGCCTGCCCCGGGTGGAAGGTCATAAGCAGGGAACCAGAAGTGCCAGAGCCATAGTTGAAGAGTGCAGGCGCATCGGCATAAAGCATCTGACCCTGTACGCCTTTTCTCACGAAAACTGGAGCCGGCCAAAGGATGAGATCGATTTTCTGTTCAATCTGCTGGCGGATTTTCTCAGAGGTGAACTGGGGACATTGATCCGGCAGGATATCCGGCTGAACATTCTTGGAGAAATCGAAGCCCTGCCCCTGAGTACCAGAAAAGTGATCCAGATGGCCTGTTATAAGACCAGAAACAGCCGGAGCATGGACTTAAACCTGGCCCTAAACTATTCAGGACGGCTGGAAATCGTCCGGGCCTGTAGAATGATCATGGAGGAGGGTCTTGATCCTGAAGACCTGACCCCTGAAATGTTCAGCAAGTATCTTTATACTTCTGGTCAGCCCGATCCGGACCTGATTATCCGTACAAGCGGCGAATACCGCATCAGCAATTACCTTCTTTATCAGTCCGCTTACTCAGAACTATATTTCACAGACACCTTATGGCCGGAATTTTCTTCTGACCATCTGCACCAGGCTCTTGAAAGCTTCAGCCAGAGACAGCGCCGCTTCGGAAGGATCTGACCCATATGAAGCTGAGTTCGCATCAAAAAAGGGTCCTCACCGGACTTATCCTTTTTTTCATCCTGATCACAGTTCTTTATCTGGGACACGCAGCCGTTACCATAGTTATTTTACTGGTTTCTCTTTTTGCCTTGTGGGAGTTTTATTCCATGTTCTGGACCGGCACCAGGAGAATCCTGCTCAAGGTGCTCGGCTGCACTGCCGGCATACTCTTTGTCCTGGATACCGGCCTTGAGATCACAAACAGTCCCGTTCTTTTTCTCGCCCTTCTCTTCTGGGCGGCCTGGCTCTGTTTTCTTGTGGAATACAGCCGCCGTAAAGAGAAGGCCGGACTGGAAGACTACCTGATCCTCATCGGAGGCATTGTCTATCTTCCCCTGGTGCTCAGCCTTATTTTAACTCTGAGTATACCTGAAATCATGCTTGTCTTCGGCGGGGCTTTTGCCTCAGATATCGGGGCCTATTATGCGGGATCACTTTGGGGGGAAAGAAAGATCTGGCCCCAGGTCAGCCCCAAAAAAACCTGGATGGGCAGCGGCGGCGGAATGATTCTTTGTCTGATCGTGACCATGATTCTGGGGCTGTTTCTGGGAACAGCCCCATGGTGGCAGTATCTGATTCTGGGTGTTGTCCTTGGGGTTGCCGCTCAGCTGGGTGATTTCTTTCAATCTTCACTTAAAAGATGGACCAGGGTCAAGGATACCGGGAATATTCTTCCCGGTCACGGGGGGATGCTTGATCGCATTGACAGCGTGCTCTTGCTTTTGCCGGTTTATGTGTTATATTCATCAATCATTACAGTTTTTTAATCAATAACAGATCAGCCTTGCACAACTACATATCATCGTTAAATATTAAATCTCGGGAAGACCGGCCCAGAACACTGACCATTCTCGGTTCCACAGGATCCATCGGAGTAAGCGCTCTGAAAGTGATCCGCTCCAACAGACGGGAATTTAATATCCTGGGCCTGGCCGGGGCCAGAAACACAAAGCTGCTGGCCGAACAGGCCAACGAATTCAGACCGGATTATCTGGCGGTCCTGAGTCAGGAACTTGTCCATGAGCTTGAGTCCCTGCTTGAGCCAGGATACATCCCTGAAATTCTGGTCGGAACTGATGGCTACAGAGAGCTGGCCGCCATGGATGAGTGCGAGCTGGTCCTTTCGGCCATGGTCGGAGCTGCCGGACTTCTGCCCACCCTGGCGGCAGTGGAGGCAGGTAAGATTGTCCTGCTGGCCAACAAGGAATCCATGGTCCTGGGCGGACACCTGGTGCGTGAAATGTGCCTGGGAAACAATAGTGTGATCCTTCCTGTAGACTCCGAACACAACGCTCTTTTCCAGGCTCTTCAGGGCCATGACAAGGCTGACCTGGATTCGGTTATCATTACCGCGTCAGGAGGTCCTTTCTGGGGATGTGCGGCTTCCTCGCTGAAAGATATTCACCCGGACCAGGCTCTGGCTCACCCCAACTGGTCCATGGGAGCCAAAATAAGCATTGATTCCGCTACCATGATGAACAAGGGCCTGGAGTTGATCGAAGCTCATCATCTTTTTGGTCTGCCCATGGACAAAATTCGTGTCCTGGTGCATCCTCAAAGCATTGTCCACTCCCTGGTTCAATTCAAGGATGGTTCGCTTCTTGCACATATGGGCACACCGGACATGCAGCTGCCCATATCCCATTGCCTGGGATATCCAAGGCGTCTGGAGGTAAATCTTACCCCTTTGGACCTGACCTGTTCTCCGGAGCTCAGTTTTCACCCTCCGGACAAGGAGGCCTTTCCCTGTCTGGAACTTGCGGTTTCGGCCATGCGGAGCGGACTCAGCTATCCTGTGGTTCTCAATGCCGCCAATGAAGTATGCGTGGAAAGTTTTCTGTCCGGAAAAATCGGATTTATGGACATTGCCAGACTCAATGCCAGAGCTCTTGAAGAACACCACCCTGCGGATGTGAACAGCGCTGAAGCCATTCTGGAGTTGGACAACAGGACCAGGCAGATCATATATCAATGGATAGAGGCATAAACCATGATAGAAAGCGTTGCAGCCATAGTAATAGTCCTTGGACTCCTGATTTTTTTCCATGAGCTTGGCCATTTTCTGGTAGCAAGGATCATGGGCATAGGCGTTTCCACCTTTTCTCTGGGCTTTGGCCCCAAGCTTTTCGCTTTTGTTCTGGGCAAGACTGAATACCGACTCTCTGCCGTGCCCCTGGGCGGTTATGTTCATCTGGTCGGAGAGAGTGAAGAAGCCAAGCTGCCGGAAGGGTTCACTTCCAGGGAAAGTTTTGCCCGCCGTCCTCCCTGGCAGAGGATCCTGGTGGTGGCTGCAGGACCGGTGTTCAATTTCGCCCTGGCTTGGTTTATTTACTGGGGACTTTTCTTTGCCCATGGACAGACCATGCTTTTGCCGGAAATCGGCCAGCTGGCAGACGACGGACCTGCTCAGGAGGCCGGCCTGCAGCCCGGAGACCGTGTTCTCAGAGTGGATAACTCAGAGATCCGGTACTGGGACGAGCTGGTCATGCATATCCGGGACAACAGGGGTGAACCTATCGCCCTGCAGGTCCAGCGCAACGAAAATATATACGAATTTACCCTGACTCCGCAAATGGCCGTCCAGGAGACAATATTCGGTGAAGAGGTCAAGACCCCGCAAATCGGTATAGTGGCCTCCGGAGAAACCGAAACCATATCTCTTGGTTTTTTCAGTTCTGCCAGAGAAGGCCTGGCTCAGACCTGGATGCTCATTCGTCTGACCGTTGAGGCGATCATTAAGCTCATTGAGCGGATCATTCCCCTGGAAACCATAGGCGGTCCGATCCTTATAGCGCAACTGGTCAGTGAACAGACCCAGGAGGGTCTGGTAAACCTTCTGGCCCTTACAGCGCTGATCAGCATCAATCTGGGACTGATCAACCTTTTGCCGATCCCCGTGCTGGACGGAGGACATATACTCTTCTACAGCATTGAAATGATCATCCGCAGACCCCTGAACGCGCGGATGCGCCAGATGGCCACCCGCATCGGAATCCTCCTGATTCTGTCCCTTATGGCTTTTGCCATCATAAACGACATACTGCGACTCGTGGGCTGACGAAATGCATGACCCTCCCTGCCTGGTTCTGAACTGTGCCGAGGGCGACCTGCAGGTCATCATAGGCGGGTACGGGAGGGTTGATTACTTCCAGAGCCTTCATGTACCGGGTCGGGCCATGAAGTACATGGCTGATGCCGTAGACCGGGGCCTGCGCCTTTTGAACCTGACATCCTCGAGTATTGAAGGGATCGCCTGTGTCACCGGACCCGGCTCATTTACCGGGATCCGCATGAGTCTGGCTCACGCGCTGGGAATGTCGTGCGCCGGAAACACGCCCCTGGCCGGCATAAATTATATGCACGCTCTGGCTCTTGGACCTGGACATCTGCTTAAAGGCACTCTCTGGGTCCTTGTGCACTCAAGAAAAAACCATGTTTATGCCCAGGGCTTTTCAGTTCCTGATCTTGGCAGCATATGCCCAGCTCTGGAGATTTCAGCAGCCGATCTTGAACCGTTTATTTCCCGCCATCCTGGAAACGCATATGTGCTGGGCAGTGGAGCTCGCAGAAATCAGGAGCACTTCGGAAGAGAAAATTCATCAGTTCTTCCTTTGATATGGGACATCCCCATGCCGCAGAACCTTCTTAAGCTGGCCTTTGAGGCAGAGTGGTCCGGAAAACTTCCTGTACCTGTTTACCTTCGAGCTTCCGAGGCGGAAGAGAATCTTGACCGCATTGCAGCTCAAAGAGGAGTAGACCCGGCACTGGCCAGAAAAATCCTGGATCAATAATTGTAGCACCTCACTTCCCGGCCCGCCCTGCGCCATTTTCATGTCAAAGTCTTCAGCTTCTTATCTTTTCTCCAGGGAGTTTTTCACTTCAGACATCAGGACTTGATTCCGAAAGCTTATATGGATAAAGTGTTGAATCAGAACCTGATAGGTATTTATTAAAAACGATTTTAAGTTTGCTCCAAGGACACATTTATGCGAATAACCTGTCCCAAGTGCAATTTCGAGCAGGATGTGCCTGATGAGAAGATTCCATCTCAGGCTCAGAAGGCAACCTGCCCCAGATGCAAGCAAAAATTTCAGTTCCGCGAAGTAGAGGAAAAGGACGGTTTTATCCTGGAAGAAGAATCTGCTCAGGCCGCCGGTGCCGAATCAGGCGATAAGAGCGCGTCCGCATCCAGGAAAGAAGAAGCTGAAGATAAAAATCTCTGGGCTACTCTTGAAGACATGGGCGATTCCGAACAAACCTCTGGAAAACCCGGAAAGGAAGAAGAAAGCTCTGCCTCTCCCTGGGAAGACCTGCAGCAGTACGGCTTTTTTCCGGGGTTTTTTGAGACAGTCAAGAGAATAATGCTCGCGCCCAGCGCGTTCTTCAGCCGCATGCTGCCAGGCGGTCTGGGCATGCCTCTTGGTTTTTTTCTTCTCGTATCCGTCATTCAGATGCTGGCCACCTTCATGTGGAACATGATTGGAATTTTTCCGGTCACTGCCCAGCACAGTGCTCCGGGCATGGGCATAGGCATGATGGGTGCCGGTTCGGTAATGATACTTATTCTGTATCCGATTATGATGGCCGCCTGGATTTTTGTGGCCGCAGGGATCACCCATATTTTTCTCTTGGCTTTTCAGGCCGGAAGAGCAGGCTTTGAGGGCACTTTCCGGGCCACGGCCTATGGAAGCGCGCCCATGCTTCTGGGTGTTCTGCCCGTCCTCGGGCCGTTTATCGGTGCTGTCTGGTCACTGGTGGTGACAGTAATAGGCTACAAGTTTATTCACGGCACCAGTTTTACCCGGGTGATTCTGGCCTTGATCACTCCGGTGCTGCTGCTCGCGCTGATGGCCGCGCTGATGATGTCACCCAGATAAAGATTCAATTATAAGGATTCGCGATGATTGGAATATCCAAACTTTACTGCGGGGCTGTGGAAGCCTCCGACGCTTTGCGTTACGGCCGCGAGGCCAAAAAACTGCCTTCGCATTTGCTGCAGTTTTCCAAAGATAAAAAACCTGTGGTTGTCTGGAACATGACCAGGCGCTGCAACCTGAAATGCGTACACTGCTATGCCCAGGCCAGGGATCTTCAGGGACAGGACGAGATCGGAACCGAACAGGCCAGGGCTGTCATCGCCGATCTGGCAGCTTACGGTGCGCCGGTCATGCTCTTTTCCGGCGGAGAGCCCCTGGTACGCCAGGATCTGACCGAGCTGGCCAGCCACGCGGTCAATCTGGGCATGCGTGCGGTCATTTCCACCAACGGGACATTGATCACCAAAACCAGGGCCCGTGAACTAAAGGCAGTGGGCCTGTCCTACGTGGGCATTTCCATCGACGGCGGACCGGAAGTGCATGACAGGTTCCGGGGAGTCCCCGGATCATTCGCAAAGGCCATGGAAGGGGTTGAGAACTGTCAGGCGGAAGGTCTGAAAGTGGGACTTCGCTTCACCGTGAACAAACGAAACGTGGGTGAAGTCAGCCGCATCTTCAAGCTTTTAAGGGACATGGAAATTCCCCGGGTCTGCTTTTACCACCTCGTTTATTCCGGCAGAGGCTCGGAACTCATGAATGAAGACCTGGATCATCAAGCCACCCGCCGGCTGGTGGATCTGATCCTGGATGAAACTAGAGCCCTTTTTGAGGCTGGAATGCCCAAGGAAGTCCTGACTGTGGACAATCACGCCGATGGACCGTACATATATCTGCGACTGCTGAAAGAAGATCCTGAAAGAGCTGAAGAGGTGTTCAAACTTCTGCAGTTCAACGAAGGGAACAATTCCGGCCGGGGCATAGGATGTATTTCCTGGGACGGCAGTGTCCATCCAGATCAGTTCTGGCGGCAGCATATCTTCGGCAATGTCCTTAAGCGCCCTTTTTCCAGAATCTGGGAGGACGATTCAATAGAGCTGCTGTCCAGGCTCAAGGATAAGAAAAAATACGTGCGGGGCAGATGTGCCGCATGCCGCTTTTTAAACGTATGCGCAGGAAATTTCAGGGCCAGGGCCGAAGCCTTCCATGGAGACGTCTGGGCCGAGGATCCGGCCTGTTATCTGACTGAAGAGGAAATCAGGGCCTGAGTTGAGCTTGCGGAGCCTGAAGCTTTCCACGTCCGAATTAATGTCAGGTCAATGTATTTACACACTCAGGAGAATCAATTGCACAAATTTCACCGCGGACGGAGACTGCGCAGTTCCTCAGGCATCAGGGATCTGATCCGTGAAACCGGTATCCGGGCAAGTGACCTGGTGCAGCCCTATTTTGTCCTGGAAAGTCATGATGAAAACATTTTAAAGCCCATAGCCTCCATGCCCGGACAGAGCCAGCTGGGACTTGGACGCCTCCTGGAGGTCATTTCCGGTGACGTTGATCTGGGCTTGAGAAACCTTATCCTTTTCGGCATACCCGCACATAAAGACAGCCGGGCCAGCGCCGCTTATGCCGAAAACGGCATTATCCAGCAGGCGGTGCAAAGGATCAAGAAGCGCTTCCCTGAGCTGGTGGTCATTACCGATGTATGCCTTTGCGAATACATGGATCACGGACATTGCGGAATCATCCGTGACAGTGAAGTGAAAAATGATCCCAGCCTGGAACTTCTGGCCAGAACCGCTTTGTCACATGCCCTGTCCGGAGCGGACATCGTAGCTCCGTCAGACATGATGGACGGCCGCGTCCTGGCTGTCAGAGAGGCTCTGGATGCCAACGGACACAGCGGACTGCCGGTCATGTCCTACGCGGTCAAATACGCTTCGGCATACTACGGTCCATTCAGGGATGCCGCCCAGAGTACACCCGCCTTTGGAGACAGAAAAACCTATCAGATGGACCCGGCCAATGCCCGGGAAGCCA
>SLAE01000124.1 GCA_007127015.1 Desulfonatronospira sp.
GGTTCCTTTTCAGCAGCTTCATCCGCAGTTTCTTCTGGTTTTTCTTCTCCGGCAGTTATGGCCGGACCTGAAGAAGCAAGAGACTTTTGTTCATAACCTTCGTTTTCTGCGGGTTCTGATGCTTTTCCAGGCTCATGTTTTGTCGCATGAGAAGTGCTGGAAATAATTAAAGATTCTGATTCAGTGCCGGCTTCCAGGCCTTCCTTCCAGCTGATTTCAATCTCAAGCTTCTCTTTGTTTTTTTTTGAATCTGCTTTTATTTCCATCTTGGCGAGGGATAAAGGCGTAAGAATTATCTGCTCTTCTCCATGCCTGACCGTAATGCTGCCTTCTTTCAGAGCTGAAAGCAGATTTTCGAGACAGGCGATGATATCTTCATTTTCCATAATTCCCTTAAACTTCAGTTCATTTTCCATTGTTTGCCCTCCTGCGATCTTACTCATTTAATCTTATAAACATTTATATCATGGACAACAGCCTCTCGATGAGAAAATTTTCATCCAGATACATGTTTTTTCCCGAGGCGGCCAAGGGAGCTTCAATGACCTGAATGCCCCTTTCTTCAATGGCCCGGACATCCACACCGCCCTGATAAATCTCCTTTTGCCGGTCAATCAGGACAAAATTGAGCAGTTTGTTATCCGGAGTCTTTTCTTCGGCGCTGCGTTTAAGATAGTACAACAGAATCTGCACTCTTCCGGACAGTGAAGTGCCCATCTGTTCCGGATCATGCTCTGTATTGGGAATATAGATTTTCGGACAGTCGTTTTCCGCAATGGCCGCTCCTACCCCGCGGGGAAGAAGGTTGGCTATCAGGCTGGTGTAGAAGCTGCCCATGGGATAGCAGATAAGCTCTGCTTCATGTATGAGCCTGCTGACCTTGCTCTTTAGCCTTGGCTGCAGTGGGGCGGGTTTTTCCAGGCTGCCGCTCAGATACAATCTTTGCACCCTTGAATCGATTGGAGGATATTCCTTGCCCGTGAGGGCATGCTGTCCGGGGATGATGCTTCCGTCTTCCAGATGAGCGATCAGGTGCAGATGTCTGTTCATGATCGGCCTTACGGTCCCTCTTACTTCAGCCAGCTTGGAGAAAAGAAAGATGACCGGATCAATATGGCGATTGTGGTGGAAATAGCCGGCTGTCAGGATCAGGTTTCCGATGCTGGCTCCGCGCAGATCAAAATCGACCGGCATTTTTTGAATAAAAGCTGAAATATAACCCTGGACAATTGTGCGCATGGGTTCGAGAATGCCGCGCACCAGTGGATGACGGCCTTCGGACATCCGGTTTAGTGTGTTCCTTAGCTTGTGGTTGTGGGTATCTTTGGGAAGCCTGTGAACGAAAAGTGAGTATATTTCCGGGTTGCCCTTGACGCTTTGATCGGCAAGAGCCATCAATCTGCTGCGCATATCTCCCACTGCGGGCATTTGAAACGCGTTGCGCAGTTTTGCCGAACTTCCGCCTGAGTCAAACGGTGTAACCAGATGAATGGAATTGTGGGTGTAGCGGACAAGGGCACGGCTGAGGGGATTAAGTGCGGTACCTCCGCTGAAAAAAAGTATTCTGGGTCCGAATTCCGGTGCTTTTTTATATCTGGTCAGCTTGACCGGATCAGGAATGTTCACTGATCGTGAAATATTGACTTTATTATGCGTGCCGGAAAATCCGCCGTCCATGGTTTTTTAATTCCGCTTCATCATTTATGTTTTTTAAAATATATTCCGCGTACAAATCCGCAGCGTTTATGCCCCAGCTTTCATAAAGTCCCCTGAATCCGCCGAAGGCTGAAACTTCGAATACCATCGGGCCTTGATCAGTTTCCACCACATCCACGCAGGTGAAATCCAGGTTAAACAGAGCCTGGGCCTTTCCGGCCAGTTCTATGATTTCTTTGTCCGGCTCGCAGCGCTCATATCTGCCGCCGCTGGAAGTCGACGTGCTCCACGAATGTCCCTTGCGTCTGGCATAGGTGCCGATATAGTTTCCTCCCAGAAAAGCCAGTCCCAGGTCGCGTCCCGGAATCGTGAGCATCTTCTGAATGTAAATAGTGGTATTTCCTGATGCCTGAAACCCGACAATGTTTTCGCGGCAATTTTTTCCGCACTCCACCACGCGCATGCCTCTGGCCTTTGTCGAGAAAAGGGGTTTGAGCACAGCCCTGCCGAACTTTTCTACAGCCTGAACCGCCAGTTCCACATCTTCAGTAATTACTGTGGGAGGCATGGGAATGCCGCCAATCTTTAAATTTACGGTGCAGCTCAACCTGTTCAGAGCCTGCATGATCATTTCCGGCCTGGAAAATACAGGTTTATTCAGCGCACAAAAAAACCGAAGTATTTCCAGGCGATTGTACATGTCTGGAGAATAATCAGAACCGATTTTTTTTATCATTAATCCGTCGAGTTCAGCCAGATCAAGATCTTTGTAAAACAAATTCTTTCTGCCAAGATCAAAAACCGTTGATGACAGGTCCACAATGCATCTGAAACCTGTTCTTTCTTCCAGGGAGTCAGCCATCATTTCAGTAGACCAGCTCCCGGGATTGCCGATAACAGCTATTTTTTTGTCGGATTTTCCAGCTCTCATAAGTCCTTTAACATGAATATATTATGGTCATCTTCAGGCATCTTAAAAATATTAAACAGCCTGTCATCAGTAAATTCTGATTGTCTGTAAGTATAATCAATAATTACGGAAGCCAAACCGTCAAAATCTGGAGTATTTAAAGACATCTGCGGGCATGGAAAAATCCTTCCAGGGCAGATTCCGGTGGGAAATGAGTTTCTCAGCCAGATACAGTGCTCTTTGATACATGCTGAGGGCAAAATCCCGATTCAGTTCAAATCTTGTGGATGTAAAAAAAGAGCGTATCAAACCCAGTGCCAGGCGGGCATCATAAGTCAGATCTCCGTTTTCAGCTGCGAACTGCCTGGTGAAGGAAAAGAATTCCTGGTTCAGGTGATTAATCGCCTGACGCATCCCGGCATCGAAAACCGGCTTGCGGTAATTGGACACCAGAAACACGGAGACATCCTGTACGTAATCTCCATAACAGGACCTGTGCAGATCGACGAAATATATCTGCTGCTCTTTCTGATTGTAGATGATGTTGTTGGTATTTAAATCTCCATGGATGAACACGCTGAAGGACGCCCCAAGTGAGTTTTCCAGCTCGGAGAGGATCTTGATGACATGATCCAGAGAAGGAGTAGCAAGAGAACCGATCCTGACTTCTGAAAAGTTGAATTCAGGATGAATCATCAACACATCATCGATTCTCTGTATAAGCTGAGAAATGAATCCCGCGTTGACCGGAGTATTCTTGACGGTTTTGCTCCAGACCAGGGAAAGGGTTTCTTTGAGCAGAAACAAGGTGTTTTCCAGGGTTTCCCTGTGCTGGGAAAGAACTGTCTCCTGAAGTGAACAGCCCTGAAGAAACTCAAGAAGCATGGAGGCGTTATCTCCGCTTTGATTGTAGCTGTAGATTCTGGGTACAAGGCTTGGAAAAATCTTTCTCCAGGCTTCAATGTTTTCTTTTTCCCTGAAAATTTTTCTGGACTTTCCTTCCTTGAACAGAACCGCTCTTCCGCTTCTTTCCGAGGGGTCCATGATTTTGCCTATCCTGCATCCGGACCTTGTTTCCCAGATTGATTCAAAACCCACATCATGGATGGCAATATTGTTGTTTATGGAATCCAGGCTTTCAACAAGGGCTTGATATTGATGGACTTTCAGCTTCTCCCCGAACACCGAAAAGATTATGGCCTCACCGATATTTAAAAGCGAATCGCCCATTCTTTCCAGATAGCGAAAAATGAACAGGCAGGTAATCAGATCGCGCTTGCCGGCTGCGGAATCCATTTCTTCGATGATCTGATCGAAGCTGCGTTTGTACAGCTTATCCACCATGAATTCAGCTCTGCATATGTTCAGAGCACGGTTCAGATCCTTGTTGAACAAGCCCGGGACCACCTGTTCGAGTGCACTCGAGATCTGTTCGAAAAAAGGGGGGTAGTTGTAGGCGTGCAGAAATTCTATTCGGGAAAGATAGTCCAGCTGAGCCACGATATTTACGGAAAAATCGCTTATTCGTTCCAGGTTGGTGCTGATTATGTTTACTGCCCGGATAAAATCAACCTTTTCCTTGGTCAGGTTGCTCTGCCCGTGGATCCTGGAAAAGCAGAGATTTTCAAGAATCGACTTATAGTTGTCGATTCGGTCGTCTCTTAATTTGACCTTGTCCACACGAGCCGGGAGAGGATCATGGAGGATTTTCAAAGTGTCTTCAAGCTGCCTGCTTACTTCGAGAACCATGAAACGAATTTTTTCTTCCAGATCATGAAAATAAGGCATCTATTCTTTCCTTCCGCATTCAACCATGGTCGCCTGCAAAGCAGCGCTCCGGGTCAATCCTGCTCCTCCCATCTAAAGTTAATGCTGAGTTTGATTTCATCATCCTTCTTCCTGGCTTTGATGGAAAAATGAATCAAACCTCCGGGCTCCACAATCAGGATCTCATCCTGATTGGACAGACTGATCCTGCCATTCTGGAAGCCGTCTTTAAGCGCTTCAAGGTATTTGCAGATGGTTTGTCTGTCCTGAAGAGTTTCCATTGAAAATTTTTTTTCTCTGGTCATTTTTTAAATCCATCTGCTGGAAAATCATTAAAATTTACACCTGACTGCAACTGCAACAGGCGTTTCAACTCTATTGAAGCCTTGCCAGGTATTCTTCCAATACCTTCCGGCGGTCAAAATTGCCTACGATCAAGGCCTTTTTGATGGTCAGCTCATCCCAGGCAGGCTGAACCCCGATTTCCCGGTAATATTTGGCCGCGTCAATCTGAGTCGGTTCCTTTATCTTTTCCCCCATATGCGTGTCATCACCCATGAAAACAAGCAATGGCCTTTGAGATTTGCTGCGGGATCTGTTCTGGCGATTAATGACGTTGATCAAAAATTCTGTATATTCCTGAGACTGAGGGTTCCAGACTTCATAGCCGTCAATATCGTAGTCGCAGAGAAGAATCGGCCAGAACTGTTCAGGGTGAGGGACGACTATGCCCGCGTTAATGCTTCTTGCTTCCTCGATAACTTCTGACGTCCGGTAGAAATAGTCCAGGCTGAAGCTGGCCTTGACGATTTCTTTCACCGCCTTGATAAATACCTGTACCCGATTGATGAAATGCATCGGGTAGAATTGTTTCTGCTGGTCTACAAAATCACGGAGCAGCTTGTTTTTAAAAAAGTCCCTGGAGATGGTCCCCTCATTTTCTCGAACCAGACGATAAAGCTTGTGCGTCTGGATTCTGGCGAACTGAACTTCCTTTTCACCTGTCCCTGTTTCTTCCGCCGCCAGTTGCAGATAATCTTCCCACTTGGGATCAACGATTGTGTCCAGAAGTTCGAAAAACTGACTGGAACGATACTCAAAAGTGTGGGTAAGCATGGATTTAAGAATATCCGCCCTGCCAGAAGCATCGGCTTTGAAATGCAGAAGCAGCTGTACCTTACGCTTGAACCCCCTGGAGTAACAGTCCACTTCCACTCCATGGTATACGCTGTCGTAAGTCATGAGCTGATTGTGCTGGGTGGGTATGATCAATTCTTTTTCTTTAAAAGGAAAGGTATTTTCAATGCGTTTCCTGATCAGTTCCATGGGTATGTATTCAGGATGCCAGTGGACAGCGAGAACTGTGTTCTGTTCAGGAAATGTCTGGACGGGATTTATTATTCTGCTGAGTTCTTCCGGAGTGAGCTGGATGCAGATAATGCCAGAAAATATCCTGTAATCCGTTTCAGTAATGTCCGGCACTGCTGATTCCGGATCAAGGACAGGCTCTTTGGTTTCTGAAACCAGGAGCTCAAAGCTTTGTGCAGATTTTTGAATTCTGTTCATTAAAAAAGCTTATATGATTGTGCAGGAACTTTGCAATACCTAACACTTCGATTCGGCCTGCCCTCGGAGAGCGGCGGCCTATTGAAGGTCTATGCATCTGATTTTTCCGGACCTTCACCTGATGCAGACAATCTGCGGATCAAATTCAGCCCTGACCACAAGAACCGAGCATTCGGCAAAGCGGACCACCCTTGAGGCATTGGAGCCGATGAAATATTCGCTTAAGGTCATGCGGTGCGCGGGCATGACTATCAAGTCGACCCCGAACTGTTTGGCTGTCTTCAAAATCCTGCGATAGACTGTTCCCTGGGCCACAATGTGCTGAATATCGATATCTTCAGGTATGTCTTTGGTCACCTGCTCATGGAGCAGTTTTTCAGCTTCCTCCACAATCTGATTGCCGGCATCAGGTGGAAGATAATGTCCGACAATGGGCATGCCGACATCAGGTACAACGGTCAAAATATGCAGCCTGGCATCGCAGAAGCGGCAGAGCTCGACAGCCTTATTCAAGGCCAGATTGCGCAGGCGCTCGTCCTCTTCCTGTAGATCCACAGGCACCAGAATGCGCTTGTACACGGTTTGCTATCCTCCTTTATCAATTGTTTTAAGGTAATTCTGCCTTTTTTTAAGCATGATTTTCTGAAAGATATACAGAGCAAAGAACATGCATACTCCAAGTATCTGCATACCCAAACGTTCAAAAGGCATGTAGGCTTCAAATACACCCGGCCTGAAGGCAGTAGCGCAGGCCAGCAGCAGGTACAATCTTTCATACCATCTGCATTTCACGACCAGCCAGCCCTGCAGGGCCGAAGCAAAGGCGAACATGGCGATCAGTCCTGAAAAGAAGACCCAGGCTATGCGCAGGGGGTCGTCCATCCAGATGACCGCTCCAGCCGCGGTTACGCCGGCAATCATAAGCAGTTCAGTGTTGAACAGAAAGATAAAGGGCAGAATTATGGTCCGCAGGCTGTAGTAAAAGGCCTGCACTCCGGTCTTTATGGGATCGGATCTGGCTATGGCCGCTCCTGCGTAAGACGCCAGTCCCACTGGAGGAGTTACGTCAGCCAGAATGCCGAAATAGAAAACAAAAAGATGTACGGCGATTATGGGAAAGATGATTCCCATGTCAGCGCCCAGGGTTATAATGACGGGAGCAGTCAGAGTGGCCATGATGATGTAGTTGGCTGTAGTGGGCATGCCCATGCCCAGAATAAGGCTGGTCATGGCGGTAAAAACCAGCATGAGGGCCATATTGCCCATGGACAGAACATCGATGATAGTTACGAACCGGCCTACCAGACCGGTTATTGTCACCACGCCGACAATGATTCCCGCAGTGGCTGTGGCTATTCCAACTGAAATCATGTTCCTGGCGCCCATGATCAGCCCGTTCCACACATCTCTGATGCCGTCCAGAAATGCGCCGCCAATAAAATTTTTCAGTTTGATGTTTGGATCCAGAGTACCCTCTCTGTGGTGATATCCAAGCGAGAGAAACGCGATAATCGGGCGCTGCACGAGCATGAGCACAATAAGGCTCTGAACCGCGTACAGAGCGGAGGCAACAGGGGAGCGCCTGAGGATTACCAGGTAGATGATCAATACCGCCAAAGGAATCAGAAAGTGAAGGCCCCTGAGAAAGGTCTTCCAGAATTTTGGAAGATCCTCGCGGGCAATGGCTTTAACGCCCATTCTAAGAGATTCAAGGTGCACTACATAAAGAAGAGCCAGGTAGGCGATTAACGCCGGAAAAAGTGCGGCCCGGACTACGTCCAGATAGGGAATGCCTATGATTTCGGCCATGATGAAGGCTGCCGCACCCATTATTGGCGGCATGATCTGGCCGTTTGTGGAAGCGGCAACTTCAACGGCGCCGGCTTTGTGACCGGGAAAACCGACCTTTTTCATCAGAGGTATGGTGAAAGTGCCGGTAGTAACGGTATTGGCAATTGAGGAGCCGGACACCATTCCGGTCATCCCGGAAGCAAGAACCGCCGCCTTGGCCGGTCCGCCTCTGAAAGTGCCCAGGGCGGAAAAGGCTATGTCTATGAAATACTTTCCCCCTCCGGCTCTTTCCAAAAGAGCTCCGAATAGGACAAACAAAAAAACAAAAGATACGGATACCCCGAGTGGGACACCGAAAATACCCGTGGTGGTCAGATACATGTCGCTGATGACGAAATCCATGGGTATGCCTCTGTGACGCAGGATTTCAGGCAGATAAGGCCCGATGAAGTTGTAAATCAGAAAAATTGTGGCCAGAATGGCCAGAGCGGGTCCCAGAGCTCTTCTGGCGGCTTCGAGCAGTAAAATTATGAGAATGGTCCCCAGAATGATGTCCGTGGTATTGGGCAGTCCCTGACGAAATATGAGGTTCTCGTAGTCCCACCAGATATAAAGTGCCGCAGTCATGCCCAGGGCTGCAAATATCCAGTCATAAACAGGTATGGTCTTTCTGATGGATTTACGGGCGAAAGCAGGAATTATCTTCTGGGTCCAGGTGACCCACATGGGCTTGGAGTGCTGCTTGTAGGCCGGGTAGGCCAGAAATGCCAGTCCTATGGCAAAAGCCAGGTGCCAGGCCCTGGCTACGTGAGCATTTATGGGATCATGGGCGATATACAGCTGAAATCCGGACCA
>SLAE01000084.1 GCA_007127015.1 Desulfonatronospira sp.
CCGTACAACAGGTTCAGGAATTTGTCAAAATGACCGCAAAAACTCGCTCCAATGCAGACTAAATCAAAATTTTGGCCTTGCCTTATTTAACATACTGCAGGGTAGCCAAAAATTTGATGTAAATTAAATCATATGGTTAAAGAATTTGATTGAGTCTGCCTAAGTCGCTCAAATCCCGCACTTACTTTCTGAACTGTTTTAATCTTGAGCAGGTTGATGTTTTAAAGTAAGTGCGGGACGGCCGCTTTGCCAAACCCCCTGAACCTATTTAAGGATAAACAAAAAAACTAAATTTACGCGGTCTTGACCTCCTGCTGGTAAAAGATAAGAGGTTCAATTCCCTTCTCCACCACTTCCTTGTTTATCAGACATTCCTGAACACCGTGCATGGAGGGCAGCTTATACATCACATCGAGCATGATGGTCTCCATGACGTTTCTTAATCCCCGGGCTCCGGTCTTTCTTTCCAGCGCCTTGGAGGCAATGGCCCTGAGCGCGTTTTGCGTGAATTTCAGGTTGATGCGGTCCAGCTCGAACATCTTTTTGTACTGCCTGACCAGGGCGTTTTTCGGCTCGGTCAGGATGCGTACAAGATCGTCCTCGGTCAGTTCCTGCAGGGAGGAAACCACAGGAATGCGGCCTACGAATTCCGGAATAAGGCCGTACTTGATCAGATCCGCGGGATGAGCCATGCCGATCAGCTCATTGCTGCCCGCTCCCTGGATGTCTCCCAGCTCCGCTGCAAAGCCCATGCTTCCCTTTTGAATTCTGCCGCGCACGATTCTGTCCAGCCCGATGAACGCGCCGCCGACAATAAACAGTATGTTCGTGGTATTCAGGCGGATAAATTCCTGCTGCGGATGCTTGCGTCCGCCTTTGGGCGGTATATTGGCCTCGGTTCCTTCGATGATCTTGAGCAGAGCCTGCTGCACTCCCTCACCGGAAACATCGCGGGTGATGGAGGGGCTGTCAGATTTACGGGCGATCTTGTCGATCTCATCAACATAGATAATGCCCTTGGATGCAGCCTCCAGATTGTAGTCGGCATTCTGCATCAGCTGGACCAGAATATTTTCCACGTCTTCGCCCACGTATCCGGCCTCGGTCAAAGTGGTGGCATCAGCGATGGCAAAAGGCACCTGAAGAATGCGGGCCAGTGTCTGGGCCAGCAGTGTTTTCCCTGATCCGGTGGGGCCGATGAGCAGGATGTTGCTTTTGTCCAGCTCAACGTCGTCCTTCTGCTTTCTGGTGTAGCGCACACGCTTATAATGATTGTAGACTGCAACAGCCAGAATTTTCTTTGTCTGATCCTGACCGACCACATATTCGTCCAGAGCTTTTTTCAGCTCTGCCGGAGGAAGCAGGGCATTGGTGTCCAGGCCTTCCTCAGCATGATCCTGAGCAATGATTTCATCGCACAGGGATACGCATTCATTACAGATGTATACATCAGGGCCGGCAATCAACCTGTCCACCTCTTCCTGGGTCTTTCCACAGAAAGAGCAGCCCAGATCAGAGGCATAGGGTTTTTTCTTGTCAGGCATATCTACCTCTAAAAACAGTTCTGAATTTGATAAAATTGTAATTTATTTTTTGGTTTTGTCAATTTCGGATCTGGAGCTAAGCACAGTATCGATCAGCCCGTACGCTTTGGCATCCTGGGCCTCCATATAATAATCACGGTCGGTATCGTGCTCTATCTTGGCCAGATCGGTTCCGGTATGATGGGACATTATCTCGTTCAGCTTGGCCTTGAGACGGATTATCTCCTTAGCCTGGATGTCCACGTCCGTAGCCTGACCCTGAAAGCCGCCCATGGGCTGGTGAATAAGTATCCTGCTGTGCGGCAGGGCATATCTCATCCCCCTGGTACCCGCCGCCAAAAGCAAGGCTCCCATGCTTGCGGCCTGTCCCAGGCACAAAGTAGCCACAGGCGCGGATATATACTGCATGGTGTCATAAATTGCCAGGCCGGCTGTGACTGATCCGCCCGGTGAATTGATGTACAGATTAATTTCTCTTTCAGGGTTTTCCGACTCCAGAAAAAGGAGCTGGGCGCAGAGCAGATTGGCCACGTGATCATCGATAGGCGTTCCCAGCAGGATGATCCTGTCTTTCAGCAGTCTGGAGTATATATCGTAGGCCCGTTCACCTCTACCAGTGGTCTCAACGACTATGGGCACATTATAACTCATGGTTGTTTCCTCGTTAATATTAATGAACAGATCTTGCAGCCTGGTCCATTAATTCAAGCTGCGTTTTTTTCAATGTTCGGGCTGAACAGGGATAGCAAAAATGAGTAAGCATGCCTCTGTTTCAGCCTGTGGTTAAAAATTAAATTCAAGCTTCCTCAGCCGGGGCCTGCTCTTCTGTCTTTTCCGGAGGCACCATTTTGATCTCAGCCTGTTCATAGATCAGTTCCATGGCTTTATCCGCCAGCAGGCTGTCTTTCAGGGCGAACATGAGATTGTTCTCATGGTAGAATTTTCTCAGCTGTTCAAAATCCTGGCTGCTGGACTGGGCCTGCTTGTGGATATAGGCATCGATTTCCTGGTCAGTAATGGTCAGACCTTCGGCATTGGCCACTGCCAGCAGAAACAGCTGTGATTTGACCAGATCCTCTGCTTCGGGTCTGAACTGCTCTTCGAGTTCTTCTCTGCTTTTACCCAGTGAATCGGGATCTTTGCCCTGTTTTTCCATCCTGGTCTTCAAGTCAGAGATTTTCTGCTCAATCCGGCCGCTGACCAGTGATTCGGGCAGTTCAAATTCAACCTTGTCCTTGAGCTTATCCAGAGCCTTTTTCTGAGCTGAGCTTTTATTCAGCTGCTTTCTGGTGCTTATATAAGAATTCCTGATGACTTCCTGCATTTTTTCCACGGAATCAAAGCCGCCTGCCTTTTGCGCGAGTTCATCATCCACTTCAGGCAGCTTTTTCTCCTTTATGCTGTGCAGGGTGACCTGCATGAGGACTTCTTTGCCTGCCAGGTTCTTGTTCAGAAAATCATCCGGCAGAGTGATGTTTTTTGCTGCAGTCTCCCCCGGGGTAAGCTCCTTGACCAGTTCCTCAAACTCGGGCAGGGCCCCTCCCTCTCCCAGGGTCATCTGAAAGTTCTGAGCCTTTACTCCTTCTATGGTTTTTCCCTCATCAAAAGCCTCGAAATCGATGATCACGACTTCCTTGTCTCGAGGAGAGCGCTGCTCATCCACGATTACAAGTTCAGCCAGGTTCTCCCTGATACGATTGATGACCTGTTCAATCTCCTCTGTTTTGACCTCTACTTCCTCTTCTTCTATCGTGATCCCTTTGTATTCAGGAAGTTCAAATTCAGGGGCCACCTCAAAGCTTATCGAGTATTCAAAATCCTCGTCCCGGGTCAGAAGCCCGGCATCAACGTCAAGGCGAGAAAGCGGAGACATGTTCATTTCGCTCAGGATCTGGTTGATGTGCAGATTGATCAGGTCATTGGTGGCTTCATTGTAGATCTGCTTTTTGAATTTGCCCTCAATCACTGAAGAGGGCACCTTGCCTTTGCGAAAGCCCTTAACATCCACATCTTTGCGATACATGGCGGTTGTGGCGGCCAGCGCGGCGTGAACCTCTTCAGCAGGAACCTGAATTTTGACTTTTTTCTTGACCGGTGAAACATCTTCTACAGTGTATTCCATGAATAATTGACCTCCTTGGGTGTCTTCTGTCTTTTTTGGCTTAAGGCACTAATATATTGGTGCGAGAGGGGGGAGTCGAACCCCCACGGACTAACCGCTGGATCCTAAGTCCAGTGCGTCTACCATTTCCGCCACTCTCGCGGAGAATGATTGTCTTGTCTGATAAGCATGACACATGCAGGCTGATTTGATCACCCGCGCCTGCCTGCTTATTAAATAAACCTGCTGTTGCCTGAAATTTTTTGCGAAACTGTATAATTAAAGCTGTTAAAGCTGAAAGTACGCTTATTCGGAATTGTCAAATAACAGCCCCGGATGATTTTTAAATGTCGCACAAAGCCGGTGGTTACAAAATCAATCATAAAATATTGGACGTTAACTCAATATAGATGGATAGTCAATTGAAGATAAACTGCAGAGACATGACCTCCGGTTTCACCGCACGAAGCTCAGGCGAAGAAGATGTTTGTCCAGCCCGCCCAGGGCTTCAGGGGTATACCCCAGAACCTTCGTCCATATATATGATGACTCCATGCAGAAATACATCTGCCGGTCAAGGAGCCCTTTATCTTTCAGGTGCCCGGCGATGAAGGAGAACTGTTCGAGGCGCAGAGGCAGAAGAAGTCTTTTCTTGCCGTCCAGTCCGGTTATGAATTCATTGTAGATGTATTTGGCCCGCGGCTCATTGCGCATAATAATGTTTTCCAGTTCGGGCATGAATCTGAACGACCCCAGGCTCAGATAAGCGATAACTTCAGGCTTGAGATAGTCGAAAATTGTTTCCACCGCCAGGGCGTATCCTTTTTCCCAGCCAGGGTAATGAATGATGGGATCAAAATGCAGACAGACCCTGAAGCCCTGAGCAGCGCAAAAGGCCGCGGCCCGCATCCTGTCCTCCAGGCCTGCTGATCCCTGTTCCTGGGTTTTGATGATCTCCGGGCTGTTGACCGACCAGGCCGGCAGCACCCTTGAAGGGTCAGAAACCTTTTTTATCCAGGATAGATCGATGATCTTGGATTTGAGTTCCAGGCAGACATTGGGGTAATTTCCCAGAAACTGGACCAGATCTCCGGTATATCCGGTAAGAGGTTCCAGAGCCAGAGAATCAGTGAACTCACCTGTCCCGGCACGAAAAAGACTGCTTTCCGGTCTCAGCTTCAGCTCAAGCTCCCTGAAGAGATCTTCCTGGTTGGCCCAGACTTTAATGATTCGATCTTGAAAATAGGCCTTTAAGATGCAGTAGCTGCAGTTAAGCGGGCAGTTCTCACCGATGTGCATTATGCGGTATGCGCAGCAGTGATAATTTCTGGTGCCAGGACAGAAGCGCAGAAACCGGCCTTTGTAATGTTTCAGGTACAGGATGAATGAGCTTTGCAGTTCCGGGCGGTTTGCAGAGGCTTCCGCCCGTGGACCGAAGCGCTGATCTGTTGACAGAGACCAGGGAACACCGGGAAGACGCGAGAGCACTCTTCTGGTCACCTGCGTGTAAAGCACCTCAGGATCTATGAGAATATGTACCGGAGGGCTCAGGTATGCGGGCAGATCATGTACTGAACGGGTATTCACGGTGAAACCGGCCAGCAGGCTAAAAGCTCGGAATCCGCTATTTTCCGCAGCTGGTCTGCGGCAGCTTTGAGTTCTCCGGGGCTGCTGACCCTGATTCGAAATTCCAGATCCCTGCTTTCGAAGTGATCAGGATGCGTGCAGCTCCAACGGGTGTCAGAGATCAGCCTGTTCATGTCTTTTTCGGTCTGGTCCAAAAGTTTGTAATATTTCGGGTAAGCGGCTCGATAAAGGGCTTTGAGCATGGCTTCCATTTTGTCTCTGGGAGTCAGGTCTTTAACCAGAAGCTCATCCAGATTTAAAAGCCCGGGCACATCCCTGACATTCATGCCTTTCCCTGAGGAAATCCGGACAAGAAGCTCCAGAAAAATCCGGGCCTTGTTCCTAGACCAGTCAAGTTTGTCCAGAAAGGGAAAAAGCACCTCAAGGTCCTTTGGCAAAAGAAGGCTTAAGACATGAGCGTTGGGCAGAAGCCGGGGGTTTCTGGTCAGAAGCTCATCCCAGGCAGGCGGCAGTTTAAGCCATGCTCTGAACAGGTTATTCTGCCTTGTCCGCTCCGGGATGCCCAGCAGCTGATAAATCCTGCTCATATCCCTGTTCAGAGGTGTGAAGTAGCGAAGCGCCCTGATTATCCTGCCCGGATCAAGGCTTTGTCCCTGGTTGGAGATAAGATAGGCAACTCCTTTATCCCAGGGATCAGGGACATTTACGCGCAGAGCCTTGATTTTTTTTGAAAGTTTTTTCAGGCCCAGATATCTTTTATACCCGGCCACAAGTACCGGAGCCTCACCTTCATAATGCACCAGAACCGGGATCAGCTGCCCCATGTTTTCAAGTGAGTAAAAAAGATCGTTTCCACAGGGTTCGGCCCAGAAAAGACATGGGTCCAGCCTTAGATTTTCTTCAAAGGAGATCGTAAAAATTTTCTGCATGTTATATCCATTTGTTTATCAGGCCAAAGACAAAGGCCTTGAGAAATTGAAGTCCTTTCGTACGCGGACTGAAGATACAATCGTTTGATTTCTCTGTCCTGGTAGTTTATCTTGGCGCTTGACAACTTTTAATTCATCTTTCAATAGGACAGGGATCTATTATATAAACTGAATCATGAATCCGTGAAGTTTATTTTTCGTATATCCTTAAACAGGTTCAGGGGTTTGGCAAAATGGCCGCAAACTGTTTGAGCGACTTAGGCAGACTTAATCAAAATTCTTTAACCATATGATTTAATTTAAATCAAATTTTGGCTGCCCTGCAGTACGTTAAATCAGGCAAGGCCAAAATTTTGATTTAGTCTGCCTTGGAGTGAGTTTTTGCGGTCATTTAGAAATTCCTGTACCTGTTGTACGGATTCAGGAACTGAATTAGTGTGGTCATTTTTGCAGATTTATTGCTCAGCAGGTTCCGGGTTTTGTCCGGCACCTGCTTTAGAAATTCCTGTTCTCTATTCAGACTGGAGCAGCCGAAAAGTAAGTGCCGGATTTTAGAACCTGATTTATGGATACACAATATAATAAATTAAAGTCTATCCTGAGGACAAAAAGATGTCCAGACAGAAGAGACTTTTTCCAGTCAGGCAGTTAAACTTAAAGTTTGACACATTTCTATCTAAAAATAAATCCATGGCCATTAAGAGCTATGGATAACTTCACATAAAGGGGGCTACTCAAGCATGCTGGACAAATTGGCAAAGCAAAGAACTTACGCCTTGGTGGGACACGGAGGCACTGGCAAAACTTCTGCCGCGGAAATGATTCTTTATCAAAGCAAGGCGGTCAAGCGCCTGGGCAAAATAGACGAAGGGACCACTACTCTTGATTTTGAACCCGAAGAAATTAAAAGACGGGGCAGCATTCAACCAGGGTTTGCCGTTTATACCTGGGAGAAGAACCGCCATTTTCTGGTGGATACTCCGGGTGACAACAATTTCATCGGAGATATAAGCTACCTGCTCGCCGCAGTGGATGGAGCTGTTTTCGTTATCGATGCTGTGGACGGGGCCAAGCCCCTAACCAAGAAGCTTTGGTCAGAGGTACAGGAAGCCGGACTGCCCGCGCTGATCCTGGTGAATAAAATTGACCGGGAGCGGGCTGATTTTAAAATGGCATACGACAGTCTGGTGAACATGCTGAGTATCAAGCCGGTACCGCTGTATCTGCCTGTCGGCGCGGAGTCGGACTTCAAGGGACTGGTGGATGTCCTGGAGCAAAAGGCCTATTTTTTTGCCGATGAAGGAAGCCTGACATCCGGGGACATCCCCGAGGACATGCAGGATGATGTGGCTGAAATGCGTGAGGCGGCCATCGAGAACATCGCTGAGGTCGATGAGCAGCTCATGGAGAAATATCTCGAAGAAGGACACCTGGAAACGGAAGATATCTACCAGGGACTGCGCAAGGGAATCCTGGCCAAAGAGCTGGTGCCCATCTGCGCCTGTTCAGCTCTGGAGAACAAGGGCGGCAGCAAACTTCTGGAAGCCGTGCAGAACTTTCTGCCCTCCCCTCTTGAACATCCTGAATGGCAGGGAGAAGAGGGCGCGCGCAGCTCAAGCCCGGATGAACCCGCTTCAGCTTTTGTGTTCAAGACCATTACCGATCCCTTTACCGGACAGCTGAGCGTTATGCGCGTTCTGTCCGGAGTTTTGACTTCGGATATGCAGGTGACCAACCCCTTGAAGGATGAGAAGGAAAAACTGGGCCAGCTTCTGCTCTTTGAAGGCAAAAAACAGTCTCCCTTCAAGGAGGAGGCCGGGCCTGGATCAATTGTTGCCGCTGCCAAGCTTAAAAATACTTCCACCGGGGACACTCTTTGTTCGGAGAAGGAGCCGTTTGTCCTGAAAACCCCCAAACTCCCTCCCTGTATTTTATCCTATGCCCTGGGAGCTCAGGAAAAAGGGGAGGAGGACAAGGTTTTTGCCGCGGTGAACAAACTTCTGGACGAAGACATCAATCTGCAGCTCACACGCAATGAGGAAACCAAGGACATGCTCCTGTCCGGAATGGGTCAGCTGCATATTGAAATGGCTGTGGAAAAAGCCAAGAGACGCTATAAAGCCGGAGTGGTTCTCAAGACGCCGAAGATTCCCTACCGGGAAACCATCAAGGGCAGATCCGAGGTTCAGGGCAGATACAAGAAGCAGACCGGAGGCCGGGGCCAGTTCGGTGACTGCTGGATCAGACTGGAGCCCAAAAGCCGGGGAGAGGGCTATGAATTCGAAGACGCCATAGTAGGCGGGGTAATCCCCAGACAATACATCCCGGCAGTGGACAAAGGGATCCAGGAGGCTGCGGCCAAAGGCGTTCTGGCAGGATACCCGGTGGTGGACTTCAAGGTCACCTTGTACGACGGCTCCTACCACAGTGTGGACTCTTCGGAAATGGCCTTCAAGATTGCCGGATCCATGGCCTTTAAAAAGGCAGTGGAAAAGTGCCAGCCTGTTCTTCTGGAGCCGATAATGGTGGTTACGGTTTTTGTGCCTGACGAGTACATGGGGGATGTCATCGGGGATCTGTCCAGCAAGAGAGGACGGGTTCTCGGTTCAGAATCGGAAAAGGGAGTAACATCTGTCAGGGCCAACGTACCTATGGCTGAAATACTGCAGTACGCTCAGGACCTGCGCTCCATGACCGGAGGGCAGGGCACTTTCACCATGGAGTTTGACCATTATGAGGAATGTCCGGCGCAAATAGCTGAAAAAGTTATCGCGGAAAGCGTTCAAGACAAGGAAGATTAAAAAAATCCGGAATCAGCAGGTCAGTCAGGCCCCTTTTCCCGCATCGGCATAAAGTTGTAAACAGATTTTCATAAGCCGACGCAGGTTAAGGGGCTTTTTTATGTGCTTGTGTTTTGAGTACAAATAAATTATATTTTTATGTTTATTTGAAATAATTTTTCAGGCCGGGAGGCTAAAAAAAGAAATGCCTGCCGGCTTTGTTGGATAGCTTTTTTTATCTGGAGAAAAAATGGATTTACAAGACTATGTGACCCTGACCCCGCTTGGCGGGCTTGGGGAGATCGGGCAGAACTGCATGGTTCTGGAAACAAGAGAAACCATGATTCTCATAGACTGCGGACTGATGTTTCCGGATGATTTTCTGCTGGGAGTGGACGTGGTCATTCCCCGTTTTGATTATGTGCTCAAAAACAAGGAAAAGCTGAAGGCTATAATTCTTACTCATGGTCATGAGGATCATATAGGAGCCCTGCCCTGGCTGCTGCCTTACGTCAGCGCCCCGGTTTACGGTTCCAGGTTTACGCTGAAGCTGGTGGAGAACAAGCTTTCAGAGTTTAATCTGCTGGAATACACGCCTCTTGAAATTATCAGCGAGAAAAAATGCCTGCGCCTGAAGGATATGACCATAAATTTTTTTCCTGTGTGTCACTCAATAATTCAAGGCTTCGGACTGGGCATCGAGACACCTGTGGGGAAAATCGTCCATACCGGGGATTTCAAGCTTGATCCGGAACCTCTGGACGGTCATTTTACGGATATGGAAGCCTTTGCCCGCTTCTCAGAGAGCGGGGTCAGGCTGATGATGTCCGACTCCACCAATGTGGAGCGTGAAGGCTATGCTTTGACAGAAAGAGAAATCAAAGAGTCTTTGAAAGAGGTCTTTAAAGAAACTCAGGGAAGACTGCTGGTCACCCTTTTTTCCAGTCATATCCAGAGAATGCAGGAGGTTTTCGATCTGGCCCGGGAGTTCGGACGCAAAGTGGCGGTCAGTGGAAAAAGTCTGGCTGCCAATATTGATATGGCCATGGAAGAAGGTTTTTTAAATGTCAGCTCTGATACCTATTGTACTCTGGAAGAGAGCGCAAAGCTTGGTGACTCCCAAATTGTGCTCCTGCTGACCGGTTCCCAGGGAGAACCTCTGTCCGCTCTTACCCGCCTGGCTCTGGGAGAGCACAGGCAGTTGAAGATCAAGCCCAAAGACACGGTACTTATGTCTTCGAGGATCATTCCCGGAAACACAAGGGCGATTAACAGAGTGATCAACAATCTCTACCGCCTGGGTGCGGAAGTCTATTATGAAAAGGTGCGGGCCATCCACGCCTCGGGACACGCGCATAAAGAAGAGCTCAAGACCATGCTCAGGACCGTCAATCCCAAGTTCTTCATTCCCATTCACGGCGAATACCGCCATCTGTTCAAACACGCGGCCCTGGCCAGAGAATGCGGAGTGGCTCCGGAGAGAAGTCTGGCTCTTGAGGATGGACAACCGGTCACTTTTTTTAAGGATTCAATCCGGCTGGAAGACAGGATTTCATCCGAGTCTATTCTGGTGGATGGCAAGGGTGTTGGCGATGTCGGACATACAGTGCTCAAAGAAAGACATATACTGGGCGGAGAGGGACTGGTTATTGTGGTCATGGTGGCCAGTGAAAAGACAGGAGAATTGATCATGAGCCCCAGGCTGCTTTCCAGGGGCTTTATCTTTGAACAGCAGTACGATCATATTCTGGAAGACGCCAAATGTCTGCTGCTTGATATTTATGAAAACGTCCCTCCAGGTGAGAACAGGAAGCTGGAAGAAAAGATCCGCTCCACGCTGCGCAAGTTCTTTCGCAAGATCCTGGGACGGGACCCGATCGTTGTTCCTCTGGTCATCAAGGTTTAAAGGAAATTCTCCGGACTTTCTTGACCCTCAGCATAAGTGGTGAAAAACTCTTCAAGGCCCTTGAGGTAAATGTCCCGGCTCTGCTGATATCCACTGTTGTGATCTCCGCTGATCTCCAAAAAGTGTCTGGGCCGCGGGGCAAGCTCGTATAATGTCCGGCCGTGACGGAAGGGTATGAGTTCATCCTCCCGGCTGTGGATGATCATTACCGGAGAAGAAAAAGAACTTATCTTTTCCAGGGTTGCATAGCTGTATCTGGCCAGAAGATTCACCGGCAGAAACGGAAACATTTCTCTTCCCAGTTCCGGAATGCTGGTGAAGGTGGACTCAAGGATGATCCCCGCAGGTTCCGAGGAGGCTGCCAGTTCAGCGGCAACCGCACCTCCCAGGGATCTGCCCATAATGAAGATGTTCCCGGCAGGGACGCCTCTGTCTCCGGTCAGGTAGTACCAGGCAGCCATGACGTCATTGTAGGTACCTTCTTCAGTAGGTTTGCCCTGACTGTTTCCGAATCCGCGGTAGTCGAAAATGAATGTGGACATGTTCAAGGAATGCAAATACTTGAGTGTAGGAAGCCTATGGGAGATATTTCCTGCATTACCGTGACAGAAAAGCACAACGCCTCTTTCTTCTGCTGCCGGAACAAACCAGCCGTGGATAGTGACCCCGTCGGCAGTTTCCAGATAGACTTCTTCAAAATCAAGACCGGCCTGTTCAGGATCGGCATGCAGGTATTTATGCGGGGCATAGATGAGATTGTGCTGGAAGAGATACATGTAGCCCAGCAGTAGAAAGTAAATGATCAAAACTACTCCCAGTGCCGTACCAAGAAATTTGAGCATCTTGCACCTGTCGGAATGGATCGGGTTTGAGTGAATCCGGGACTGTTTACTGCTGCAAAGCAGACAGCCCGGCACGGTTAAAACCATTTGCGCAGTAATCGCTTCAGCGGCCGCATGCGCAGCCGGTCGGAAACAAAGTCCGCGGGCAGGACCGGAAAAGAATGATCATGGTCCCGGTCTTCGGAATCCCTGGCCATCTGGATCAGTCGCTCTATCCGGTCTTCGGTCCTTGGATGGGTGAGCAGAACCGAAGGCAGCCTGGACTTTCTTTTTCTGCCGACTACCTTGTCCAGCCAAGACACTGGAGGATTTTCAAGTTTGTGCAGCGCCTGAGCCAGCCCCACCGGATCGTTGGTCAGCATGGCCGCGTCCATGTCCGCTTCAAATTCCCTGGTCCGGGAAAGGGCCAGCTGCATGACCGTGCTGAGAGTCGGGGCGAAAATAAGAACGGCAATGATCCACCAGGAGATATGATATTCCTCCATCAGGATCAAGGGCAGATTTATCAGTAAAAGCAGTTGTCCGGTGAGGGACAGAAGGCTGGTCACCTTGCCCGCGGCTTCAGCCAGGTTCATGATCCAGATGTCATTGTTGCGGATATGACTGATTTCGTGTGCCAGAACACTGAGGATCTCTCTGTAATTCAGTGAACGCAGCATGCCGTCGGTCAAAGCAATGGCCGCATTTTCACTTTGTCCAACGGAGAATGCGTTTATTCCTTGACTGGGAATATAGAACAAAGTGGGGCTGAAGGACAGTCCAGCGCGTTTGGACAGCTGATTTATTATCTGATATAATTTCGGCGTCTGCTCGAAGCCGAGCCTGCGGGCGTTATGCATGTTCAGCACAGCCTGGGGAGGGATTCCTGAAGTGATGATCATCACTATCAGTCCAATAAACAATGACCAGAAAATTCCGGCCTTGCCGGCCACAAGCCAGCCAAGCACGCAAAGAATCAGGGCCATGCCGGCAAGTATCATAAAAGAATGAATAAAGTTCAGCCATTTTCGGCTTTTATATTTTCTGGAATTCATAAGGAGTCATCAGGAGGAGAAAACGCATTTCCCGTCCCCGGGACAGGCCGGACGTATCTCCCAATTGTTGAGATGAGCTGTACGGGTGTGCGCAAGCACAGTATTCCGGATGCAGCTCGTCAGCTTTAGACGTTAACAAACCTTTAACCGCGCGTTCCGGAGCACTCTTCTCCGGCATGTTTGAGGCCTGTATATGAAAATTGTTAAAATGCCCCCTGATTTGCCTGAACCGTTGTTGAGTGCCAATGCCCAGACAGTATTGACCAAAAGATATCTGCGCAAGGACCAGAACGGAGAGCCGGTCGAGGATTTTCAAGCCATGTTCTGGCGTGTGGCTGCAAGTGTTGCCGCTGAAGAAAAAAAATATGAAAAATCGCCTTTCAAAGAGCGGGACCTGGCAGGCAGTTTTTACCAGATGCTCGTGGACTGCAGGTTTCTTCCCAATTCTCCCACCCTTATGAACGCGGGAACTGAACTGGGACAGCTGGCCGCGTGTTTTGTGCTGCCGGTCGGAGATTCAATGGACGAAATTTTTGACAGCATCAAGCATGCGGCACTGATCCACAAATCCGGTGGAGGCACAGGTTTTTCCTTTTCCAGGCTGCGTCCCAGGGACAGCCGGGTAGGCTCCACAGGAGGCATTGCTTCAGGGCCTTTATCCTTTTTAAAAATCTTTAATACCGCAACCGAACAGGTCAAGCAGGGAGGAACCAGGCGCGGCGCCAACATGGGCATTCTTCGTGTTGACCATCCGGATATCATTGATTTCATCCGAGCCAAAGAGCGAGACGGCGATCTGAACAACTTCAACCTCTCCGTTGCCTTGACCGAGGAGTTCATGCAGGCTGTGGAGGCAGACTGGGAATATCCTCTTGTCGCTCCTCACACCGGCAACGTAAAACAAAGACTGAGAGCCAGAGAAGTCTTTTCCCTGCTCGTGCACAAGGCCTGGGAAACCGGGGATCCCGGGATTGTCTTTCTGGACCGGATCAACAAGGACAACCCAACTCCGGAGCTGGGGGAAATGGAAAGCACCAACCCCTGCGGCGAGCAGCCCCTGCTGCCTTATGAGGCATGCAATCTGGGCTCCATCAATCTGGACAGATTTTATTCATCCACAGCCCAGGACGGGATAGACTGGGAAAGATTAAAGGAAACAGTTCACCTGAGCGTGCGCTTCCTGGATAATGTCATCGACCTGTCCAGATATCCATTGAAGCGGATTACGGATATGGTCCTGAAAACCAGAAAAATAGGCCTCGGGGTCATGGGTTTCGCCGATCTGCTGTTTCAGCTTGAAGTTGCCTACGACAGCCATAAAGCCCTGCAGCTCGGGGAAAGGATCATGGAATTTGTGCAAAAAGAATCCAAGTCAGCCTCCAGGGATCTTGCTCAGGAAAGAGGGCCTTTTCCTGCTTTTGACGGGTCGATTTATGGCAGGCAGAACCTGGGTCCTTACCGGAACGCCACCACGACCACGATTGCTCCCACCGGAACCCTGTCCATAATTGCCGGATGCTCCTCAGGCATAGAACCCATGTTCGCCCTGAGCTTCACCAGACAGGTGCTGGACGGGGAACGGCTGATCGAGGTCAATCCGCACCTGGAGACGGCCTTGAAAAATTCCCGCAGCTACAGCCAGAAGCTTATGGAGGATATAGCCCTGAAAGGCAGCATAAAAATGATGGAACATCTGGATGAACATCTGCGCGAAGTCTTTGTCACTTCCATGGATGTTGCTGCGGAATATCATCTGAAAATGCAGGCAGCCTTCCAGAGGTATACGGACAACGCGGTGTCCAAAACAGTCAATCTGGCTCATGAGACTACCAAAGAAGAAATCTGGAACATCTACTGGATGGCTTATGAGCTGGGCTGCAAAGGAGTTACGGTTTACAGGGACGGCAGCAAATCCTCCCAGGTTCTGTGCACAGGGGAGGGTGAACAGGCTGGAAAGGACAAGGAAGGCGGAAAGACAAGCGTCAGGGAAAGACCTGAAGTTGTTTATGGATTTACCCAAAAGGTCAGGACCGGACTGGGAGAACTTTATCTGACTGTAAACGAGGTTGACGGCAGGCCCTTTGAAGTGTTCGCCACCATCGGCAGGTCCGGCAGGTCCATTACCGCAAAGGCCGAGGCCATAGGCAGACTGGTGTCCCTGGCGCTTCGTTCGGGTATTGATGTCCGGGATGTGGTCAAGCAGCTCAAGGGAATAGGCGGTGAGCATCCAGTCTTTCAGAAAAAGGGACTGCTCCTTTCCATCCCGGACGCAGTGGGCTGGATCCTGGAGAACAGGTATCTTCAGGACCAGAAGGTGAGGATCTCCGGATCAGATCTGGACAAACCCGGATGCCCGGAATGCGGGGCGGAACTTGTTTTTCAGGAAGGCTGTTTTGTCTGCAGGGCCTGCGGATATACCAAGTGCGGGTAAGAAATGATCCAGGTAAAACATCTATCCCATTCATTCGGCAGGCACTGGGTACTTAAAAACATAAGTTTTTCCCTGGACAAGGGTGATTTTCTGTTTCTTACCGGACCTTCGGGCGCAGGTAAAACCACACTCCTGCGCGTGCTGCATGGAAGCCTGGCTCTGCAAAGAGGCAGGGTGCTAATTGCCGGCTTTGACTTGAAAACCCTTCCGGAAAAAAGGCTTTATCAGCTGAGAAGGCAGGTGGCCATAGTTTTTCAGGATTTCAGGATTCTTCCGGATAAGAGTGTCCGGGACAATGTGGCCCTTCCTCTGCAGGTCAGGGGCATGATTTCCGGACAGGTGCAGAAGAGGGTTCGAGCGGTGCTTAGAGGTCTGCATCTGGACAGGAAAGCCGGACATCTGTGCCGGGAAATTTCCGGAGGCGAACAGCAAAGGGTTGCAGTAGCCAGAGCGGTGGTCACCAACCCGAAGGTTCTGCTGGCGGACGAGCCAACAGGAAACCTGGACAAAAAGCTGTCCATGCAGCTCATGGAAGTGTTCAGACAGTTCCATATTCACGGCACAACAGTGGTTCTGGCCACGCACAGCGAGAACCTGATCAATTCGCTGCCAGGAGCAAAGATCCTGTGCCTGAAGGATGGATCAGCAACAGAGTCAAGCTGGAATGCAGGGGAAGAGGAATGCGCGTATTAGCCGGACTGTTTCTTCAGGGACTGACCAACCTGGGCAGGAACAAATGGGCTCAGTTTTTTACTCTGAGCACGGTGATCTTCACCGCTTTCATGGCCGGGCTTTTTCTTCTGGTTCTTTACAATCTGCAGCTTGCTGCAAGAAGCACCCAGGAAGGTATTCAGTTTCAGGTTTACTGGGACCAGGACAAGCCTCTGGAAGAAGTCAGAGAACAATGGAAGGAGATCTCGACCTGGGATATCAGCGCCATTACCACCTTTACTCCTGAAGAGGCGCTTTATTCCCTGGCCGATTCCCTGTCCGCCGATCTGGACATTGAATTTCTGACCCTGCATAATCCCTTGCCCCCTACCGCGCTGATCGAGTTTTCCCTGCAGGATGGTTACGGGGAGGACAGGACCAGACAAGTACGCTCAAAACTTATGGATCTGCCCGGAGTACAAAGGGTTGGCTTCAATCCCCTGCAGCTGGATCTTGCCAGGACCTGGATCAGGGTCAGTTCGGGAATATTCTGGCCGCTGATCGGACTTATGCTGGTGATCACCGGACTGGTGGTGGCCAACACCTTGAAGCTCAACCAGATGCAGCGCAGGGAAGAAGTTGAGATTCTGGCACTTGTAGGTGCCAGCAGCGGTTATATACAGTTTCCCCTGCTTATCAGCGGAGCAGTGCAGGGGCTGGTGGGGGGAGCATTATCCCTTGGACTGCTCAGGGTCCTGCATCTGGCTGTTGAGGATGTGCTTTATTTTCCTCCGTTGTGGGTCAGGATTGAATTCCTTCCACCACTGTACATTCTGGCTGTTCCGGCAGTGCTGACCCTGGTTGGGATTTTCAGCAGCTTTCTGGCGGTCAGGAGCCGGTTGAGATAGCACCAGAAAAAAAGTGCGGAATTTTGGGAGCCTGTGTACGGATTCAGGTTATAAGGCGTAAGTGATGAAGAATGGTGTTCAAGATCTGCAGTTGACCATGGCCGGTCACAGATTGACGGTTAAACGTTCCGGAGACCTTGAAAGTCTGTGGTCGGAAATGGAAGACGGCTTTGGAAATGTAGAACGCATCCCCTACTGGACTGAAGTATGGCCTTCAAGCGTTGTTCTGGCCGAACACCTGGACGGGCACCGGCATCTGCTCCAGGGAAAATTGTGCCTGGAAGCAGGCTGCGGACTCGGGGCCACAGCCATACTGGCTTCCAGATTCGGAGCCCGGGTGGTGGCTCTGGATATTGAGTGGCCGGCCCTTCATTTTGCCAGGCAGAGCCAGTCTCTGAACTGGGTTCATTCAGTATACTGGGTGTGCATGGACTGGCAGAACCCTGCTTTTAAAGAACAAAAATTTGATTTTATCTGGGCTGGAGATGTTCTTTACGAAACCCGGCTGGCCATGTCTCTGTCCTGTCTTCTGGATCATTGTCTGGCTCCTGATGGGCGGGTGTGGATAGCGGATCAGGAAAGAAATGTTTCCGGACGTGCCTGGAAGGAGCTGCTGGCTCAAGGCTATAAAAGCAGAGAGATCAGCAGGCGCAAGGTGCACTGGTTCTCTCAGAAGGCCGGAGTGAGGCTGGTGGAACTTTCACGCTGATTCAGGAAAGCGGCATGTATGGAAGTTATTTATACTCAGCCAGGGAGAATCTTCATTCATAATAAAGCTTAATTTAAGGTAATCATATCCAGGCTATGTAAATCTGTCTTGCGGCAAAATTCTGGAGGAACAACAAATGGGGAAAACCATACGCTTCGGCGTATCTCTGGATCTGGATCTTCTATCCAGATTTGATGAGCTGTGCGCCAAAAAAAGCTATCAGACCAGATCCGAGGCCATACGCGATCTGATCCGCAACACCCTGGTTCAGCAGCACTGGGAGGATGAAGCCGGAGAATCAGTCGGCGTGCTTTCACTGGTCTATGACCACCATCAAAGCGATCTTTCCGGGAAGCTGACCCAGATTCAGCATGACTCGCTTGATCTGGTCATCACCTCTTTGCACGTTCATCTGGACCATCATAATTGCCTGGAGGTTCTGGTTCTGCGTGGTCCTGGAAGAGAAATCAGGGATACGGCGCAGAAACTGATTGCGGTTAAAGGAGTCAAACACGGAAGTCTGAACCTGTCCACCACCGGCGAGGACCTGGTTTAATGCGCGATGTCCAGAAAGGTTCTCCTGAATTTCCACTGGCCATAGACCGGGTGGGAGTAAAAAATCTGAAAGTGCCCCTGCTGGTTCAGGACCGCGGGCAGGGGCAGCAGCACACGGTTGCTGATGTGGATCTGTGCGTGGACCTGCCTGGAAGGTTCAAAGGCACGCACATGAGCCGCTTTCTGGAGGCCCTCAGCTGCTGGAATCAGGTCCTGACCTACGACAGCTTCAAAGAGCTTTTATCCGATGTAAGCTGCCGCCTGGACGCCCAGAAGGCGCACCTGCGCTTTGACTTCTCCTACTTTTATCCCCGCAGGGCGCCGGTCAGCGGCCACGAGTTCTCCATGGACTACAAATCTTTTCTCTCCGGCGAGTTTTCCCAGGGACGGATAAAAATGGCACAGGGGGTTGAGGTGCCGGTCATGACCGTCTGCCCCTGTTCCCTGGCCATCAGCAGACATGGCGCTCACAGCCAGAGGGCTTACGTGAGGATCAGGTGCGGCTACAAAGGGCTGCTCTGGCTGGAGGAGCTGATTGACCTGGCCATGCGTTCCGGCTCATCTCCGGTATATCCTCTGCTGAAAAGAGAGGATGAAAAATTTGTTACAGACGAGGCCTTTGACAAACCTACTTTTGTGGAAGACGTGGTCAGGTACACGGCCAATCGCCTGAGCAGTCATCCGCGAATACTCTGGTATGAAGCGGAGGTGGAGAGTTTTGAATCCATACACAACCACAGTGCCTACGCCATGATCACCGGGGGAGTGAAATAAAGCCCTGCAGAGCCGGATACAATCAATCCGGATTTGATTTTATCCCTTTATAAGTATATTATTCATCTGCTTTTTCAAAAATACAACACCAGGAGCATGTATGGCCAAGAAAACGCAATCAGCCGAGGAACTGCGCAAAGAAGCACTGCACACGGCTATCACCACGATTGAGCGCAAGTATGGTCAGGGATCGGTCATGCGTCTGTCAGACGAAGCCCACCAGATGATCCCCTCCATTCCTACAGGATCCATCGGTCTGGATCTGGCTCTGGGCATCGGTGGAATTCCCAGGGGACGGGTTTCGGAAATCTTCGGTCCGGAATCCTCGGGCAAGACCACCCTGGCCCTGCACATTATCGCCGAAGCCCAGAAAAGAGGCGGTGCAGCCGCCTTTATCGACGCGGAGCACGCTCTGGATGTCAATTATGCCAGGCGGCTGGGTGTAAAGACCGAGGAACTTCTGGTTTCACAGCCGGACTACGGAGAACAGGCATTGGAAATAGCCGACCTTCTGGTGCGTTCCGGCGGCCTGGACGTGATTGTCGTTGATTCGGTAGCTGCCCTTATTCCACAGGCGGAGCTGGAAGGCAGCATGGGTGAGACTCAGGTCGGGGGCCAGGCCAGACTCATGTCCCATGCCATGCGCAAACTGACCGGCACCATACACCGCTCCAAAACGTCTTTGATCTTTATCAATCAGATCCGGATGAAGATCGGAACCATTGGATACGGCAACCCGGAAACCACCAGCGGAGGCAACGCGCTGAAGTTTTATGCCTCGGTGCGCCTGGACATCCGCAAGATTCAGACCCTGAAGGACAGGGACGAAGTTGTGGGCAACCGGGTCAAGGTTAAGACGGTCAAAAACAAGGTTGCTCCCCCGTTTCGGGAAATCCAGTTCGATATCATGTATGGCCAGGGTATCTCCAGGGTGGGGGAGCTTCTGGACATGGGCGTGGAACACGGAGTGCTGGATAAAAGCGGAGCCTGGTACGCTTTTGGTTCCGAGCGCCTGGGCCAGGGCAGGGAAAATGTCAGGGCTTTTCTGCAGGAAAACGATGAGCTGCGCCAGAACGTGGAGAATAAGCTGCTGAGCCACCTTGGGGTTTTGCAGCCGGAGCAGGAAGCTGAAGAAGTAAAAGCCAAGACCCGGGACGGAGTCAGCAGTGCTTAGTTCAGCAGAGATCCGGGACAGATTTCTGAATTTTTTCCGGGAAAACGGGCATACCGTGGTTCCCAGCTCGCCCCTTGTTCCAGGTGATGATCCCACACTTTTGTTTACCAACGCAGGCATGGTTCAATTCAAAAAGGTTTTTCTGGGACAGGAAAAACTGGATTTCACCCGTGCGGCGACAGCTCAGAAATGTCTGCGCGTTGGGGGCAAACACAACGATCTGGAAAATGTGGGCCGCACGAGGAGACACCATACCTTTTTCGAAATGCTGGGCAGCTTCTCTTTTGGGGACTATTTCAAGGATGTGGCCATTGACCTGGCCTGGCGCTTTCTGACCGAAGACCTGGAGCTGGACAGAAATAAGCTGTACATCACCATTTATCAGGACGATGAAGAAGCTCACTCTTTATGGCGCAAGATCGCAGGAATGCCTGCTGAGCGCATTTTCCGGCTGGGAGAGCAGGACAACTTCTGGTCCATGGGAGATACCGGACCCTGCGGCCCCTGCTCGGAAATTCTGTACGATCAGGGCGAGGAGCTGGCCTGCGGTCAGGACTGCGCCATAGGAGTCTGTGACTGCGACAGATATCTGGAAATCTGGAACCTGGTTTTCATGCAGTATGACCGTGATGAACAGGGCGTCTTGAATCCTCTGCCCCGACCGAGCATTGATACGGGAATGGGTCTGGAAAGAATCAGCGCCGTATGCCAGGGAGTACGCTCCAACTACGATACGGACCTGCTGAGCAGCCTCATCCAGGATACGGCCCTGAAAGCAGGAATAAAGTACGGCCTGGATCGTGACCTGGATGTTGCTCTCAGGGTGATAGCCGACCATGCCAGATCTTCAGCATTTATGATCGCCGACGGCATCCTGCCTTCAAACGAGGGGCGGGGATATATTCTGCGCAGAGTGATCCGCAGGGCGTTTCGCTTCGGCAGGTATCTGGGACTGGTCAGTCCTTTTCTGCATCAGACGGTTCAAGTTGTGGTCCGGGATATGGGACAGGCTTATCCTGAACTGGAAAAGGCCCGAGAGTTCATGGCCCGGGTCATCCAGCAGGAGGAGGAGAGATTTTCCGAGACTCTGGATAAGGGGCTGGCTCTGCTTGAGGATGAACTCAAAAAGATTGAGGAGCAGGCTCTTGACACCGTCCCCGGAGAAACAGCCTTCAAACTGTATGACACTTATGGTTTTCCAATAGATATTGTTAATGATATTGCCAGGAAACGCGGACTGAGCGTGGATGAGCATGGTTTCAACGAGTGCATGCTGGCTCAGAAGCAAAGAGCCAGGGCTGCCTGGAAGGGAGAAGGCAGAACCGGGCTCCAGGCGGCACTGGGCTTATTGCAGGATAATGCTTCTCTGACCGGATTCGTTGGTTATGAGCGCCTGAAGGATCATGCCCGGATCGTACTTTTGCTTGATGAAGAATACCGGGCAGTTGACTCACTGTCTCAAAATGAACGGGGCTGGATGGTGACTTCAAGTACCCCGTTTTACGGCGAATCAGGTGGACAGGTTGGAGACCGGGGCCGGGTAATCGGTCCGGATGGCCGGGCGGTCGTGGAAGACGCCCAGAACCCGGGTGCGGACGTTGTCGCGCATAAAATCAGCCTGGAGCAGGGAAAACTGAGCATGGGCGAAGAGGTGGAGCTTCTTGTTGATGAAGGCAAAAGAATCGCTGTCGCCCGCAACCATACGGCAACACATCTGCTGCACCGGGCTCTGCGACGGGTCCTGGGAGAGCACGTTCACCAGGCCGGTTCTCTGGTCGATGAGAAACGTCTGCGCTTTGATTTCAGCCATATTCAGGCCCTGAGCAGAGATGAGCTTGAGAGGGTCGAAGATGAGGTTAATGCCGCCATACTGGCTGATTATCAGGTAAAGATCCGGATGATGGATTATTCCGAGGCTGTCGCAAAGGGCGCTCTGGCTCTTTTTGGGGAGAAATACTCTGAAAGGGTCAGGGTGGTTTCTGTCGGGGATATTTCCACAGAGCTCTGCGGGGGTACACACCTGATTTCCACCGGGCAGGCCGGAAGCTTCTGCATTATCAGCGAATCAGCAGTGGGTTCAGGTATTCGCAGAATCGAAGCCCTGACCGGGTGGGAAGCTTTATTTCACTGGAAGAAAATGCGCTCCAGGGTTAACGGACTGCAGGAGATGCTCAAGTCCGGTCCGGATCAGCTTCCTGACAGAGTCAGCGGACTGCTGCTCCAGGTCAAGGAGCTGAACCGGGAGATAAGGATGCTGCAGCAGAAGGTCTCCGCGGGCGCAAGCGGAGACATCGCCGCAGACAAAAAATTTATCGCTCAGGTGCCTGTGATTGCCCGGCGCACTGATGCCGGGGATATTGAAGCTTTGCGAAGGCTTATGGACGATATCCGCTCCAGACTTGATACCGGCGTGGTTCTTCTGGGCACTGAAGACAACGGCAAGCCTCTGCTTCTGCTTTATGTCAGCAAGGATCTGCATGAAAAAGTCACTGCTCCGCAGTTGATCAAGGAAGTGGCCCGGGAAATAAAAGGCGGCGGAGGAGGCAGGTCTGATCTGGCACAGGCCGGCGGTTCCGATGCTCAAGGACTTGAAAGATCTTTTGAAAAGCTTGAGGAGATTCTGGCGGCAAGATTGATATAATTAATGGGAAATGCCTTCTAAGGAAAAGAGTTTTGAAATGTTTCGCAACAGTGGGTTCATCAGTATAGAGATTTTTATGTTTAACTGTTATCCGCATTAGTGGATTACTCATGGAAGCCTGTCAGAAAAAACAAGAAAGTTTGAAACACCCTTTCAGAGTGGCAGGTCCGACGCCAAGGAACACGAAGTTTAAGACGCTAAGCAGAGGCCTTGTCCAAAACAGGGCAACGGCAAATGAAAACTATCCTGTCTTCCTTGGCGAGCTTCGCGCCTTTGCGTGAAAAATGTTTTTGGGGCGGGCATGGCCAGCGTTAGATCAATGTGGTTAGGGTTTGCTTTGACCTGAAAGAGAGGAAAACTTCGGAGATGGCCTCCGGATTTTTATATACTTAGACAGATACGCGTAATAAACTGCTCCGGGAAGAAGCTTGCTTCCGGCCGGGGACAAATCTGGGGCGGGTGGCATGAACAAGATCGTAAGAAAAAGGGTGCTGATCCCGGACAGGGTCAGCGAAATGACCATAGAGGCTCCCTTGATAGCATCCAAGGCCAGGCCGGGCAATTTCGTGGTTCTCAGGCTTACGGAGAAGGGAGAGCGCATCCCCTTGACCATTGCGGACGCCGACCCTGAGCTGGGACACATTCTCATAGTTTATCTGATCATGGGCAAGACCACAGCTTTGCTGGACACCCTGGATGAGGGCGATTCCATACTGGACCTTTGCGGTCCACTGGGACGGCCGACAAGGATAAAAAAGCAGGGTACGGTGGTTTGCGTGGGCGGGGGCACCGGCATCGCTGCCATGCACCATATAGCCAAAGGCAATTTCAAGGCTGGAAACAGGGTCGTTTCTGTGATCGGAGCCAGGAGCAGGGATCTTTTGCTTTTCAAGCCCGAGCTGGAAAAAATCTCCCACAGCGTGCTTGTTTCCACTGACGACGGCAGTCTGGGGCACAAGGGCATGGTCACCGAAGTGCTTGAAAAATATCTGCAGAATGATCCTGAAGTCAGGGAGGTTATCGGAGTCGGGCCGGTACCCATGATGAGGGCAGTGGCCAAGGTGACTGAGCCGTTCGGGGTCAGGACTCTGGTCAGCCTGAACTCCATCATGGTGGACGGAATAGGAATGTGCGGCTCCTGCAGGGTGACTGTTGACGGCAAAAATGTCTTCGCCTGCGTGGAAGGTCCTGAGTTCGAGGCTTCCAAAGTTGATTTTGATGAACTGATGAAGAGGCTTAATGCCTTCAAATCCCAGGAACAGAAGTCCATGGAACTTTTTAAGCAGAGAAAATTGTCATGAAAAAGAAAGCCAGATCCAAAATAAAGCCAAGAACTCCCATGTCCATGCTGGACCCGAAAGAAAGGTCCAAAATTTTTTCCGAGGTCGCCCTGGGGTACAACCTTGAAGAAGCAGTAGCCGAGGCCAGGCGCTGTCTGCAGTGCAAAAAGCCTTCCTGCATCAAGGGCTGTCCAGTGGATGTGGACTGCAAAAGTTTTATCCGCATGGTAGCTGAGAACGATCTGCATGGCGCCTTTGCAAAAATCAAGGAAACCAACAGTCTTCCGGCCATCTGCGGCCGGGTCTGCCCTCAGGAAAATCAGTGTGAAATAGTCTGCAAGCTTTGTCCGACCGGTCATCCAATAGCTATCGGCAGGCTGGAAAGATTTGTGGCGGATAATTATTACGCGGGCACTTCCTGTGAGGAGGAAACCGGTTCAGGAGTATGTATTCCTGTTGATGAAAATCTTAAAGTGGCGGCAATCGGGTCCGGGCCGAGCAGCCTGACTCTGGCCGGTTTTCTTGCCGCCCGGGGGATCAAGGTAAGTGTTTTTGAGGCTCTGCATGCTCCGGGCGGGGTTCTGGTCTACGGTATCCCTGAATTCAGACTGCCCAAATCCGTTGTGCAGCGGGAAATAGAATCATTAAAAAATCTGCAGGTGGATTTTTTATGCAATTATGTCGGGGGCATGACCGTAAGCATAGACGATCTTTTTAATCAGGGGTACAGGGCCGTGTTCATCGGAGTAGGAGCCGGTCTGCCCAAATTCATGAACCTTCCGGGTGAAAACCTCATCGGCATATATTCGGCCAATGAGTATCTGACCAGGGTCAACCTGATGCATGGATACAGGTTTCCTGAGTATGACACTCCGGTTCCCGCTGGAAAAAATGTGGTGGTCATCGGCGGCGGGAACGTGGCCATGGATGCGGCCAGAACCGCACTCAGGCTTGGAGCCGGAAACGTTAAAGTGGTTTACCGGCGCACAAAGGGAGAAATGCCTGCCAGACTCGAAGAACTGGAACACGCTCTGGAAGAAGGTGTGGAACTGGAAATTCTCTGCACTCCGGTGGCCTTTCACGGCGATGATCAGGGAGTGCTGCAAAAGGTGGTCATGCAGAGGATGGAGCTGCTGGAGGCGGATGAATCCGGGCGCAAAAAACCTGTTCCCCTGGAAGGCGATTTTTTCGACCTGGAGGCGGATCTGGTGATTATGGCTGTAGGCACGGGATCAAACATGGCCCTGACTCAGACCACTCCGGAATTGAAGCTCAACAAGCGCGGATACATAATAGCTGACGCACGGACCGGTGAAACAAACATGGATATGGTTTATGCCGGCGGAGACATAGTAACCGGGGCGGC
>SLAE01000129.1 GCA_007127015.1 Desulfonatronospira sp.
AAACACTCTTGACCCAAGAGCTTTGAATAAATACCTGGCATCTCTGTACGAACTTCCCGAACTGCTTCAGGCTCAACTGCCTCAAATGCGGATCAGGGCCAGGGAATTGTGTTCCAGGTACTCCAGAGCCCGCAGCCTATTTTATGTCGGCCGGGGCATATATTTTCCACTGGCACTGGAAGGAGCTTTAAAACTTAAGGAAATTTCCTATATCCACGCTCAGGGCTATGCAGCAGGAGAATTGAAACATGGCCCCATAGCCTTGATAGAACCTGATGTCCCTACTTTTGCTCTGGCTCCGGAAAACGATCTTTTAAGCAAGATCAAGTCCAATCTAATGGAAATTAAAGCCCGCAGCGGTCCTGTTCTAGCCCTGACCAATCCCGGAGTTGAGCTGGATGTGGATGAAAGATGGGAGCTGCCCAAAGTTATTGATCCGTTGAACAGTTTTCTGGTCTTGCCGGCACTGCAGCTTTTTGCTTATGAAATGGCTGTGTACCTTGGAAAAGATGTTGATCAACCTAGAAACCTGGCCAAAAGCGTAACTGTGGAGTGATCCATGCGTCAAAATATGCTGCTCGTTTTCTTTATCGGTCTGTTTCTTGTTTTGCAGCCGCTTTTCTCCAAAGAAGCTTCAGCTGGTTATGAACAGGGCATTCAGGCCTTCAACACCCTGATCGAAGATGAAAACAGGTCCAAATTTCGTTCTTACTGGCTTGAAACAGCCAGACACTTTGAACAGGCTTTCAGTCAAAATCCTGAAGCTCCGGAAGCTGCAGATGCGCTTTTTTATCTTGGCCGTACTTATGAAGAGCTGGGCAAAAGATCTTTTCTGCGCTCTGATTTTGAAAAGGCTGAAAAGTATTACACAAGAACAGTGCGCAGTTTTCCCAAACATGACCGTGCTGCCGAGGCCCAGTACAGAAAGGCCGGGCTTTACCTGAATCACTACCGGGATTCGGCTCAGGCATACATCGAATATCTGAGGGTGGTGTATAATTTTTCTCCAGGCCCGGTAACGGACAAAGCTCAAGAAATTCTGACGGAACTTGACCGCAAGAAACTGGAACAGATAAGAGGTGCAAACAGTTCAAACAATGTTCAGGAAGCGCCCCGGGGAAGGTCCATCCAGGAACAGACGATAAATCTTGCTGAATCATCTGATAAGAGCAGACAGAGTAATAGAGAACCCGGAACCACGCACAGCAGAACCACGAGTTCTTCATCGAACGGATCAGAGCTTGTAACCATTCGTCACTGGAGCAGTGACGAATATACACGGGTGGTTCTTGATCTTGATTCCCAGGTGAATTTCACTCATACGCTGCTTAAGCCGGATCCCGACCTCGGTACCGCGCACAGGCTGTTCATCGATATGGAAAAAACCATCCGGGGTAGAAGCATTAAGGGTGAAGAGAACATAGCCGACGGCATCTTGAACCGTATAAGATCAGCCCAGTATACCCAAGATACATCCAGAGTAGTGCTGGATATTCAGGATTTGGAAGACTTTCGCGTCTTTGCCCTGGAAAATCCTTTTCGCATAGTGGTTGATGTCTATGCACCTGAAAAAGGTCTTAAAACTCTGAAAGCAAAGGCTGAACCGCAGGTTTCTCTGGATCCCCGGGGCAGGGAACTCGCTGCCGGGAGCCTGGTGGAGCAGTTGGGTCTCAAAGTTCAGACCATTATGATCGATCCCGGACATGGAGGCAGGGATCCCGGGGCGATATCTCACGGAGTCAGAGAAAAGGATGTCGCCTTACGCATGTCCAGGATTTTAGGGCGCAAACTTGAGGCAAAAGGCTTTGATGTGTTATATACCCGTACTGAGGATGTCTTTGTTCCGCTGGAAGAAAGAACAGCCATGGCCAACTCCAAAAAAGCCGACCTTTTTATTTCCGTACATGCCAATGCGCATCGCAATCCCAATGTCCGCGGCTTTGAAGTCTACTATCTCAATTTCGCCCAGACAGAAGACGCAAAAAGGGTGGCAGCCAGAGAAAACGCAGTGTCCACTCAAAAAATCTCAGATCTGCAGTACATCCTTACCGATCTCATGCTCAGCTCCAAAATCAACGAATCCCGGGATCTGGCTCAAAAGGTGCACACGACAACAATAAGTCATGGACGTCAGAGGTTTTCAGCGCTTGGCGACAACGGAGTAAGACAAGCTCCTTTTTACGTGCTCATGGGCGCACAGATGCCCTCCATCCTGCTGGAGCTTGGCTATCTGACCAACGAGAAAGATCGTCAGCTTTTGCAGTCAGAAGATTTTCTGGTGCATATGGCCAATGGTTTGACCCACGGGATTTTGGCGTACAAGGATAAAATCGAACAATTTGCCAGCTTAAGCTACTGAAAAAAATTGGGTGCAATACGAAAACGGAAAGACTTCAATGCTCAGAGCTGGCACCTCCGACCTTGTCTCCGTCCCATGAGCACCCGTCCTCTTCAGGCTCCACGTGAATGGTTACCTGTGATTTGGGCAGCTCACTCTCGATGCCCTGTTCAATTTGACAGCAGATATGATGACCTTCCTGAATCGTTTTGTCACCAGACAGCAGCAGGTGAAAATCAATAAATCTTCTGGATCCTGACTTTCTGGTGCGCAGACCGTGATAGGCAGCATTTTCTCCGGCATGCCTGCGAATATGCTTTTCCACTATCTCGATCTCTTCCCCCGGCAAGGCCACATCCATAAGACCATGGTAAGAACGCTTAATTAGACCGATTCCTGAACGTGTAATATTAGCCGCGACGAGGACGGCCATAATCGAGTCCAGTATGAGCATCTGAGGATAGAACTTTATGATCAGCAATCCCGCAATAATCACGATCGAAGTCCAGACATCCGCCATGAGATGCTTGGCATCTCCTTCAAGAGTTATGGAGTCAAAATGTTTGGCGGCTTTGAGCATGATCCTGGCCACTATCAGATTAATGGCCGCCGCTGCTGCGGCGATGACGATGCCCAGGATCAGATTATCCAGTGGCTGAGGAGACAGAATACGACCCAGCGCTGAATAAATTATGCCCCCGGCTGCGACAAGAATCAGACCCCCTTCAAGTCCTCCGGCAAAATATTCAGCCTTGTCATGTCCATAATTGTATTTCCTGTCAGCAGGCCGGTAAGCTATGGTCAAAGCCAGAACAGCCGCTATGCTGGCTGTCAGGTTGACAAAGGTTTCCATTGCGTCTGAGAGAAGACCCACTGAACCGGTTATCCAAAAGGCGCTGAACTTGAGTCCCAGCGTCAATATCGAAGCAAGTACAGACAAAAGGGCGAAATTTCTGGGCATGACCATTACTCCGCAAATAATATTGACAAAAGAAAAAATATATAGAAATATTTTATATTCTGAAAGGTTAAATCTTCTTATCAGTTACAGCATTCTGTACGTGGACGACGACTTCTTTATTCAATCTCACCCATGGTTAGTGGAGTGAAAATGCTGTCTGAATAAGTTCAAATGCCTCAACAAAACTAGGATCATATTTCACTTCTCAAGAATTCAGCTGTTGATAATTGCCCGGAAAGAAAAGTCAGATAATGTACAAAACTTGGATCAAAGCCAAACTTCCAGAATTCGTTCGCGATATCCTTCGCGATTTTTGTCAGATCAGCCAGGAGTTGTGTACCCAATTTAAGGCCCACGATCAAACCGGCCAGATCAGCTTCAACTTTTTTAAGGAGCTTTTGGGCGACGAGATGAATAAGGGTCAGCTCTGGCATCTTAAAGATACCGCCCATATTCTTTTTCGTCACGACCAGGATAGTGACCGTATCGGTCCATATCTGGACTGGTGTATCGGCTATATCTTTCACGAATGCATGAAGCTTAGAGAAGATGCTTATCAACAGGAAAACTATCGCCCCTGGTTTGAGGCAAGGCATATTAATCCGTCAATTTCTCCTGAAGAACAGCTGATCAGTCAGGAACTGTTCACCGTGCTTGAGCAGACCAGAGAAAGCATTTCCAGAGAAATATCCAGAGTAAAATTTATTCTCTTTCACTGCCGCAGGCTTTTTATCATGTATCTGCCGGCCCATCAGGAAAATCCTTTACTGGCCAGATTTTTGTTCGCCGAGAAAGAACTAATTCAGGATGTGTTCAAATCATTGTATCCTGAACTCCTCTCCGCGATTTATGCTGACAATCCAGGTAAGCTTTATGAACTGGCCGCTTTGAGTCTTGAGCGCGGCGGCTGGATCAAAGAGGCCAAGGCTGCTCGTAGCAGTCTGCCTCTTGATTTCCAGTAAATATTCTCGTTTAATTTTTTCCGCTCCATATATTTTATTTGACAGCAACTGCAAAGATGAAGAAAAATTTAAAATCCAGCTGGATTGGGCTGCATAATAGTGCTCTGCCCCTTTATAAAAAGTCCCCTGAGCCTCAATTACCGGCTCAGTGCGTTGACTCTTTACCGTATTTTCGCGAACAAACTGGATGAAGCTGTTGCTCGCGGCCCGGATGATGCCTTTTAAACCCCGGTCGCACCGGGGTTTTTTTATTTCTGAATCTGTCAGGATCAGATACAGCCTTATACCTTTTGGGTTAAATATGGATTAAAGAGCTGTTTAAGAACATCCCTTGTTTCACAGATTTTTTTCTGGTACATACTGGTTTGATTAAATAAGTTCTGAAATGATTTACTGGAGGTTTTATGTTTGATTTTCTGTATCACAAAGATCCAGCCAAACTTAGATATAATCTGGAAAACGTGGACAATCCTCAGCTCCTGCGCGAATTATATCCGTATAACAGAGTTTGTCGACTGGCCTTTGATGACTCCTTCATTCTGCCTAAACCTCCTGGTGAGATATTCATCACTGATACGACTTTCAGAGATGGACAACAGGCCAGGCCTCCTTTTACCGTTCAGCAGATCGCGGACATTTATGAAATGATGCACAGGCTTGGCGGCCATTCAGGATTGATCCGCCAATGCGAATTCTTTCTCTACTCGGACAAGGACAAGAAAGCTGTGGAAACATGCCTGGACAAAGGATACAGGTTCCCGGAAATCACCGGCTGGATCAGGGCCAACAGAAATGATCTCAAACTGGTCAAGGAGATGGGACTGAAAGAGACCGGCATGCTGACTTCAGTATCGGATTATCACATTTTTCTAAAGCTTGGAAAAACCAGACAGCAGGCTATGGATGATTATCTGCGTATAGTGGAGTCAGCTCTGGATATGGATATTCTTCCAAGATGTCATTTTGAGGATATAACCCGGGCGGATATATACGGTTTTTGCATTCCTTTTGCTCAAAAACTTATGGACCTGGCAAGCCAGAAAGGACTTCCAGTAAAAATAAGGCTGTGCGACACCATGGGCTATGGAGTACCTTATCCCGGTGCCGCACTGCCCCGCAGCGTCTCCAAAATTGTACGCACCTTTACTCATGAAGCCAAAGTCCCTGGTGAATGGCTGGAGTGGCATGGACACAACGATTTTCACAAGGCCTTCATCAATGCTTCAACCGCCTGGTTGTACGGCTGTTCAGCGGCCAACTCCACCCTGTTCGGACTGGGTGAGCGTACCGGAAATGCGCCCCTGGAAGCTCTGATAATCGAGTACATCTCTTTAACCGGAAATGATGATGCCGCATATACCCCCGTCATTACTGAACTGGCCAGATATTTTCAAAAGAGACTCGGTGCCGATATACCGGCCAACTATCCCTTTGCGGGCAGAGACTTCAATGCAACGAGTGCAGGCATTCATGTCGACGGGCTTTTGAAGAATGAGGAAATTTACAATATTTTCGACACCAAGCAGATTTTGCACCGGACCATTCCGATCATCATAACCGATAAAACCGGAAGAGCCGGCGTGGCTTACTGGATCAACCATTATCTGGATCTTTCCGAAGACAACAGGGTGGATAAAAGACATCCTGCTGTGGGCAAGATCTATGACAAGATCAAAAACTCATATTCCCTTGGAAGGACTACAAATTATTCGCACAAGGAGATGGAAAAGCTGGTACGTCGTTATTTGCCCGAACTGTTCTCCTCATCCTTTGATCAGCTGAAGGAGCTGGCGCATAAAGTTCTGGCAAAGATCATGCTGGACCTGGCGGCTCAACAGGATATGGCCTCACTGGATATTGAGCGGATCAATATATTAATGCAGGATTTTTTAAAAGAGTATCCATTTATCCAGTATTTATATCTTACAGACTCCAAAGGGAGCTTGCTAACCTGGAACGTGAGTGATATAGGCGATTTGTCTAAATACAAACAGGTTGCATCCGGTACTGATCTTTCCGACCGGGAATGGTTTGTCCGCCCGGTAAAAACCGGCAGGCTGCATATTACTGATTTTTACAAATCCTATTTTACCGGAAAACTCTGTCTGACTGCGTCAGTTCCCGTGTTCAGCCAGTCGGACGAGATTCAGGCAATACTTGGCGCTGACATCCGTTTTGATGAGCTGGTCAAAATCCAGGAGGACTTTGCTGTTGATCAAAATCTGTCCTGAAAAGAAAGGAAGGTATCAAATGTGGTTTAAGTTTTTAATTCTGCTCCTCGCTCTCTCTCTCACAGGCTGTATGGCCACTAAAGAACCCGAAGCTGATGTTCATTTTCAACCTGTTTTTGAACAGACTGCTGCAGAAAGTTTTCCTCCTGAGCGTGATGCGGATGGTCATCGTTATTATGATTTTGACGACATACCCATACCTATGGAGATGACTCTTAATCGCAATGATTCCATTTTGTTCGAGTCTCAGGGAGTCAAAGTGGGCATGCTCACCTATACCGGTCGGGTGGACAGTGATTCTTTGTTTAATTATTTTCAGGTAAGCATGCAGAATGAAGGCTGGCGGCTGTTGAGCTATATAAAATATGGAACCCAGATCCTCACTTTTGATAAGGACGACCGTCTGTGCATCATCCGCATTATTGAAGGCCGGATGCGATCTGAATTGCAGATCTGGGTATCGCCTAAAATTACATGAATGTTTTATCCTGGCTTGAATTGCCTGGAGGCTGATTCGGATAAGCAGCTGATCTAAATGATAAAGCCTGCTTTATTAACTCAGTGAGACAATGACGGTTATCATGTGAATTTCTAAATGCACCTGGATTAGTACTGTAACTTCAGTGGTGCCGGGTGGACAAGCAAATCAGGCATTCAACCCAAAAAAATGTTGCCCGAACCATATCCCATATTCAACAACTTTTCTGGTCAGCGCATCCATTTTGGTATCAGCGGGAGTATATCCGCGTATAAAATTCCGGATCTGATTCGTCTGCTGCACAAGTCCTCTATTCGGACCGGCTGCACATTAACCAGATCCGGGAGGGATTTTGTAAGCCCCCTTGTATTGAGTGCCCTTGGCGCTGATCCTGTCTTTGATCAAAATAATTTTGATTCTGTGATCCATCCCTTTGCTCATTTGTCTGACAGGCATAAAATGGATCTTTTTCTGGTCGCTCCGGCTACAGCTAATATCCTGGCTAAAACCGCGGCTGGAATAGCCGACGATCTGCTGACCTGCCAGATTTTATCCAGTACTGGACCGGTCTATTTTGCTCCGGCTATGAATCCACAGATGTGGGACAATTTTTTTACCCGCCGCAATGTTGAAACCATCCAGAACGCCGGGCACAGAATTGTTTTTCCGGAGACGGGCGAAGTGGCCTGCGGCGATACAGGGACCGGACGCCTGGCATCCATTGTCAGTCTTTATTTTCAGTGCCTAAGAGCTCTCTGCCCTCAGACTTTTGAAGGTCAAAAAGCACTGGTTACAGCCGGACCTACCCATGAATATTTCGACCTGGTTCGCTACTGGGGCAATCCGTCCAGTGGAAGAATGGGGCTGGCTGCGTCCTTGGCCTTATGGCTTCACGGTGCTGCCGTACACTTTGTACATGGTCCCATGCAGACCCTGCAAGTCCTGCCTGATTTTTATCTTCATCCGGTTACAACTGCTGAGGAGATGTACAGTGCGTGCCGCAAGTTATGGCCTGAATGCGGATATGGCGTCTTTGCCGCTGCAGTGGCTGACTTTGCACCTGAATCATCACCTGATGGAAAGTTCAAAAAAGAGGGTCACGAGCAGATCATCCTCAATCTGCATAGAACCCGGGATATCCTGGCCGGTTTGAGCAGAAGCAGAGCCGAGCACCAGAAAATTATAGGCTTTGCTGCTGAAGCTGACGATATAATAAACAATGCCCGGAAAAAAATGCAGCGCAAGGATCTGGACTTGATTGTGGCAAATCTGGTTACTTCTGAGACCACTCCATTTGGTTCAGCTCACAACGAAGTCGTACTCTTGGACAGGCTTCATCGGGAGGAAAAATGGCCCAGACTCTCCAAGGCGGAAATCGCCTGGAAACTGGTGGACAGGATAGCTGCATTGTGAAGAATTATTTTCATGCTGATCGTCTGCGCGGTCTGGGCGTAAGTCATGTCCTGAACGCAGTCAGGATCAAACCAGATATATCTTCCAGAGCCCCGGACGGCGGATCCGGGGATGAAATCAACCGCGAATCTATGAACCGGGCAAACTCTTGCCAACTTAATGCTGCATTCTTAGAAAAATGTTTAAGACCGGCTTATTCCCTGTGGACCTACCATGGTCTGTTTGAAGATTTGAAGACGGATTTTTCCTCTGCAAAGGGCCGACTGGTGAGTGAAATACAATCCAGGCTCTCCTGGCCTGGTCAGACCATTACTTTCTGGCCGGTGACTCAAAGAAACATGGAACCGGAAGCACGGGACAAAGACTTCTTTAATCAGGGTCTCAGTATTATAAAACCAGTATATATTTTTTGTTTTGGTGCAGCTGCTTACAAAATAATAACCCCAAACAATTCTTTTGTTTACGGAAAAAAAATGATTAACGATATGTCTATCCTGGCTTTACCTTCGCTGGAATCAATGCTGCCTGACAATCGAATGTTGAAAAATCTTACCTGGAACTTGCTCAAGCAGTTCTCTCCTTAATAAGGAGCTTGTTTTCGGAAATTTTTTCACAGTAAGCCGGAGGTATAGCGTTCTCGATCATTAATAATTTAACACCAGCTTATTCTGTAGTTGTCTGCGTACGATATAAAACCATAAACCTGTGTCTGATTGGCTTTCAGGCAAGCTGACCCATGAGAAGAAGAATATGATAAAGTATAAGATATTTATTTTTTTGTCGATTGCTTTGCTTTTATTCAGTTACGTTCATGCTGATCGTCAGGAATACAGAGTCCTGGATGTGGATATGAGCGGACCGATTACCCCGGCAACGGAAGAACTCTTGAGCAGTGCCATAGAACAGGCGGAAGCCGAAAACTTTATCGCCCTGCTGATCAGGCTGGACACTCCGGGAGGATTGGCCGAATCCATGCGCAACATGGTCAAGGATATGCTGGGTGCCCAGGTACCGATAATCGTCTGGGTAGATCCGCCTGGAGCAAGGGCTACTTCAGCGGGTGTCTTTCTGGTTGCCGCTTCCGATCACGCGGTCATGAGCCCGCAGACAACCATCGGTTCAGCCACTCCGGTTGCCTTGACCGGAGAAGATGTGGACGCAATGACTGCAAAGATCATGAATGAAATGCTCAGTCTTGTGCGCACAGTAGCCAGGGAAAAGGGACGCAATGCTGAATGGTATGAAAAAGCCATTACCGAGGCTGCCAATATAGATTCCATAGAAGCCCTGGAAATAAGAGTCATAGATCATATTGCCGTATCCAGGGCGGATCTGTTTAATCAGATCGGCAAATTAGGCGTTATGTATCACGATGAAGAAGTGTTCTTTTCTTATGATCAGATCCAGATCGTTCAGTTTGAACCCGGACTCAGGTACAGAATTCTGTCCTGGATACTGCATCCGCAAATCGCCTATCTCTTGTTTCTGGCAGGCATGGCCGGTTTGTTTTTTGAGCTTTCCAATCCTGGAGCAATATTCCCTGGAACTGTAGGCGCGTTTTGTCTAATCCTGGGACTTTACTCCCTTGCCGTCCTGCCAACCAACGTTACAGGAATTTTACTGCTGATACTGGGATTTATCTTTATTATTCTGGAGATAAACTTTCCAACATTCGGCCTGCTGACGTTAGCGGCGATCACCAGCTTCTTTTTCGGCTCCCTTTTTCTCTTTGATCCGGAACATCCATACTTTCAGGTGCCGGCTACGACTATCATACCCACTATACTGATTCTGACCATTATCTTGTTCGCACTGGCTTATTTAATAGGCAAATCCCAGATGGCTCCGAAAGTACATGATAAAATTGAAGACAGGCATGCTGCCCGGGTGATCAGCTGGAGCGGGACCCAGGGCCAGATAAAAATGCGCGGCGAGATCTGGAGAGCAAAATCAGAAGAGCCGCTGACCCTTTATCCGGGCCAGGAAGTCACTGTGGACAGGCTTGAAGGTCTGACTGCACATATAAAACCCAATTAATCTGATTAGGAGGAACAAATGTTAACTTATGGGCTGCCGATTCTAATTCTTATCATCCTCTTTCTGATGAATGCGATCAGAGTGCTTAATGAATATGAACGTGCTGTTGTTTTTCGGCTGGGCCGGTTCCTTAAAGTCAAAGGACCCGGTTTGATCATACTGATTCCCGTACTTGATAAAATGGTGCGCACCAGCCTGCGCATAATCACTCTGGATGTAACCCATCAGGAGGTGATCACCAGAGATAATGTGACTATCAAGGTAAATGCGGTGCTTTATTACCGTATTGTCTCGCCTGAAAGAGCGATTCTGGAGGTGGAGGACTTCAATTTCGCCACTTCACAGCTTTCCCAGACAACCATCAGGACAGTCTGCGGCGCTTCTGACCTGGATGAGATACTTGCTCAGCGGGAAAAACTGAATACCAAAATACAATCCATTCTGGATGATCAGACCGATGCCTGGGGAATCAAGGTCACCATTGTCGAACTCAAGCATATCGATCTTCCTCAGGAAATGCAGCGGGCAATGGCTGCCCAGGCTGAGGCTGAGCGTGAAAGACGGGCCAAGGTCATTAATGCTGAGGGTGAATTCCAGGCAGCCAAGAGATTGACCCAGGCGGCGCAGATAATCTCTGCTTATCCCCAGGCCCTGCAGTTAAGGTATCTGCAGACGATGCGCGAAATGACTTCAGAAGCTAAAAACGCAACGGTTATCCCCATTCCTGTGGACCTGCTGAGGGGCTTAGGCTCAATTTTTACAGAACAGCAGCAGCCCCGAGAAAAAATTGATCCTGAAAATCTGCCCGAACCTGAAGTGCCCGAAGATGAACTGGCCAAGGAACAAAAAGTTTAGAAACTTTAATTTAACCTCAACCATAAATCGAGAGTGAAAAGAACAAAGGGTTTCAAGAATGAAAGCGGCGAATTCTTATGTCAGTCTTGAAGAAATGCTGGCTGACATCTATTCTGCGCAGGTAAATAATCAGATGCCGGATATGAAACTGGTTCAAAACTTCAACCACCTTGCCGGGCGTCTGCCGTTGCACGCAGATGATTCCTGGGCTGCTGAAGCAGAAGATTTCGCCCACCTGGCAGTCCAGTTGCTACAGGCAGTGAAAAAAAATAAATTTGAAGATGCCGTGCAGCTTACCGATTCTTTGAGAGTGGCCTGGTCTTTTTTCCCCTACTCCTCTGAATACAAGTAAAATCTGCGCAAAATATTTAAATATTTCAAACATTTATCCAGTTTCAGGATCAATCTGTACCAGCCACTCATTAAAACCGGCAGGGATGCCTGCCGGTTTTAATTCTTGATATTTATTCCTCTTTCTTTTAATCCAGTATGCATCGTGTGTGTTTCACGTGAAACATTAACAAAGGAGTTTATTCCCTTGAGATGGACTATTGCTGTAGCCAATCAGAAAGGAGGGGTAGGCAAAACCACCACTGCTGTAAACCTTGCGGCATCTCTGGCTGTTATGGAGAAAAAGGTGCTTCTGGTCGACTGCGATGCCCAGGCCAACGCCAGCAGTGGTATCGGCCTGGACGCGGAATCTGTCAGATGTTCGCTTTATCAGGGCATTACAGGAGATGTGGACGAAAATCAGCTGGTGCACTCTACCGAGCTTAAGTTTCTGGATATTGTTCCGGCAGGCAAGGATCTGGTGGCCGCGGAACTGGAGCTGAACGATAAAAAAGACAGGGAATTCAGCCTTTACCGATTGCTGCAAAAGATAAACTCACAGTATTCGTTCGTAATCCTGGACTGTCCCCCCTCTCTGGGTCTGATCACCATCAACGCACTTTGCGCGGCGAACAGACTTCTTATTCCCCTGCAATGCGAGTATTACGCCCTGGAAGGAATAGCCAGACTTATCGAAACCTACGAACTGATCAAGAAAAGGCTGAATTCCGACCTTGAAATGCTTGGTGTCGCGCTGACCATGTTCGATAAGCGAAACAGGCTCTGTCACCAGGTAGCAAAGGAAGTCAAGGGTCATTTTCAAAACAGGGTGATGGATACAGTTATTCCCCGGAATGTGCGTCTGTCAGAAGCCCCGAGTCACGGCAAGCCTGTTATTGCATACGATATACGATCCACTGGTTCACAAGCTTATCTGCGTCTGGCCAGGGAGATTACCAGGAAAACCCTGACGCCGGTCCGCAAAGCCTAGTGACACGCTCTTATACCTGACAGGAACTTGGTGAACTTTCGTAATAAGTATGGTCTTTAAAATGCTTTTTTCTTACAAGGTAATTGCAGTTCCGGCACTTAAAAACAACCAGTCCGCCCATATTGGCGTTTCTCAGTGTAAATTTTCGAGGAGCATCTTCCGTCCAGTCCTCAGTGCTGCTTCCGCAGTTCTTGCACCGGGTGCTCTTTTCAATCGGATAGTTGAAGTCCCAGTAAGATAAAAACCTGTTCCAGTCCGATATGGGTTCTGGAGAAGCAGGTGGATCAGCAGGCTCTCCAAACAGGATTTTTTCCAGCTGGTTCTGATGTTTCAGCCACTTTTCAGCAGAAATAAGAACGGCCATAAGATCTCCGGATTCACCGTATATGGGCTGTACCTTTTTTTTGTTAAGCATGGTTTCCTCCTAATTAATTTTAAAAAAGCAGTTTATCTGAAATTGTTTTATTTGTACACAATTATTGAAAAAAAAGCCAGGATTAACCGTGTGCTGAATGGCGAAAAATAACTGGACATTTATTTTACGCAAGTCATTACTGTCCATTTAATAATAAGGAGATGTTATGAAAACCGGGGGAAAGGGTCTGGGCAAAGGCTTGGATGCCTTGATCAAACCAAGCTTTTATGAAGAAAAAAATACCGACACTATTCAGATCAGCGTGCACAAAATCAGACCTAATCAGTTTCAGCCGCGCAAAAAGTTCGACCCGGAAAAAATCGAAGAGCTTGCCTCGTCAATAAAAGATAATGGAGTACTGCAGCCCATTCTGGTCCGTCTTGATCAGAACTGTGAATATGAAATAATTGCAGGAGAAAGAAGATGGAGGGCCAGCCTGGAAGCCGGACTCGGTACTATCCCGGCGGTGGTCAGAGACTTCAGTGACCAGGAAGTACTGGCCATAGCCCTGATAGAGAATCTTCAGAGAGAGGATCTGAATCCGATGGATCAGGCCTATGCTTTGTACAGGCTCCAGAACGAACTGAACATAAGTCATGATCAGCTGGCTGCCAGAATCGGCAAGAGCAGACCACAGCTGACAAACATCCTGCGGTTGACCCGGCTGCCGGAAAAGGTGCGTGATCTGGTGGAGAGCAATACTATTACTCCCGGGCACGCCAGAGCACTGCTGGCTGTCAAGGATGAGCAGCAGATTTTGGAGCTGTGTCAGAAAATTATCAGTAAAAATCTGTCAGTGCGTCAGACCGAAGATCTGGTCAAAAAAACAATGGAAATGAAGCCGCGTAACTGCAAGCCTAAAATGCACAGAACCTCCGCATGCAGAGTTCTGGAAAAAAGAATCAAAGAAAAGTTGAATAATGCTGTTCAGGTCAGCTTGAAAGGAGATGAAAAAAAAGGGCAGGTTATACTCAAGTATAAAAATAATAAAGAACTCAAATGCCTGCTTCAACATCTGGGCCTGGAAGAACAAGGAATCTGATACTGATGAATATCAAAAACAAACTTACTTCCAGCCTTGAACAGATTAACGGACAGGTCATCCTGGTTCTCGGTGACATCATGCTTGATCACTATCAGTGGGGTGAGGTTTCCAGAATTTCACCGGAGGCTCCGGTTCCTGTGGTCTTTGTCCATAAGCAGACATACAGTCTGGGTGGCGCGGGCAATGTAGCCAGAAATATAAAAAAACTGGGTGGAGAGCCTTTCCTGGTAGGAGTTATCGGGGATGATGAACATGGAGAAAAGATTATTGCAGAGCTCAAGTCTGAGCATATCGCCTGTGATCTGATTGTTTCCTCCAGAAGGAAAACAACTTTAAAAACCAGAGTTATTGGAAACAGTCAGCAGATAGTGCGTGTGGATATTGAAAACAATTCACATATCGACGCAAGGGATGAAGCTCTGGTCCTGAAAAAAATAGCAGAGCATCAATACGGAGCATACGTACTTGTATCCGACTATGGAAAGGGGCTGGTCAAAAAAAAGATACTTTCCGCTCTGGACGATCGAAAGGTGGTGCTGGATCCCAAAAATAAAAATTTCAAAGACTACAAAAACATATTCATCATGACCCCGAATCAGAAGGAAGCTGAACAAGGCAGCGGAGTCAGGATAGAAAATCAAAAAAGCATCATAAAGGCTGGAAAAAAACTGATAAGTTCCAAAGGATTGAGCAACCTGCTTATTACCATGGGACCGGAAGGAATGGTTCTTTTTTCCGGAGACGGATCCATCACCCATTTTCCTACCAGTGCACGCAAAGTATATGATGTTACAGGAGCCGGGGATACTGTAATCGCCGCTCTGGGAACCGGAATTCAGGCAGGGATGAGCCTGCCTGAATCCTGCATGCTGGCCAACTATGCGGCGGGTTACGTTGTGGGACAGGTGGGAACCGCAGCTGCGGACAAAAAAAGCATACTCCAGGCCATAGAGCAGCTAGAAGCACCTAAGATTTATCAGTGGTGATTTGACAGATTGAACTGCAGCTGCCGTCGCTCAGGGCAAACATGGCATAAGCGATTCTTTTTTCTTTATTCAGCCTTTCGCTGGAGAGGGTGAATCCCTGAAAATCGGAAAACATCTTTTTCAATCCAGTCCAATCCGGAATGCAGTGATAACCTCTGCACAATTCTGATTTGTCCTGAACACGCATTAAAGCCACATCCCTGGAGTCGGTGATCGCGGCATAAGGAACCGGACCTCCCGGAAACAATCTGGCCACACATACATACTGAGTTATGAAAGTGGAAACAGCACCCGGACAAAATCCAAGAATAAAAGCCGGCTTTTTATCTATATATACAACAAAATCAATGACAATATCATAGTGTTTATCTCCAAGATCAAGACTGAGTCTGTACTTAGGCACTATGCTTTCCGGAGGATAACCCTTTTCTTCCACCAGAATCCGGGCCAGAGCCTGTCTGATGTCTTCATAAGTGGTGAGTTCTATATCCTCACCTGTCAGATAGTCGCTGATCACCTGGTTCAAGCTGATCTCATGCATTACTTTCTTCCTTATAATTCTGTTCGTTTTTGATCAAAATAACCTGATATTTCATCAAAATCCATAAACTGCAGTTCATAGGGATATAAGCCTTGGTCACGCATCAAGGAGTCCAGATTGCCGCCAATTTTTTTAATCATTTCAGCATACTTACGATCAACCTGCAGTACAATGCGCTTAGGCTTGAACATCCTCAGTCTGAAACCTGAAACCTGTATTCTTAAAAGATAATCTTCAACAATCCGAATTTTTTCGACAAGCTTACCTGACAGAGAAAGACCATACTCGAATCTGGTCAGGATGCAGGATCTGGAATACCTGTCCAAATCATAAAAATCCATACTCCGGGCCATATCAATGATCATGCTTCGATCAAATCCAAGATCAGCAAAGGGCGATCTGACATTGAGCTCCTGCAAAGCTTTTACCCCGGGACGATATGAATCTAAATCTTCTTCTCTGGTACCGTCAATGAACGTTTTCATTTCATCAGCAGAATTTTTCAGTAAAAAAAAGAAAGAAGCTGATTTACAGTAATAGCAGCGCAAAGCGCAATTCAGCCGGATATTCACGTCCGTTAAAGGATTAAAAAATAAAAACTGATGATTGATCGAGTGCCTGCGGGTCCATGAAAACACCCTCTCCAGCTCAAAGTCTGTCAAATGCGGACCAGCCAGGGTATAAGCCTTGTAAGCAATCCTGTTGCGCGCACAGAAGGCCGTCAGAGTACTGCTGTCCATTCCCCCGGACAAGGCGATCCCCACAGGAGAAAAATCTTGAAGATAAATGTATAATTCTTTAGTTGGATTCAATTTTTTCCTGAGCAGCAGTCAACAGAAAATCTCCGGATAATATCCAGTCTTTGAGGATGTCGGCAATTTCAAGAGACATGGAATAACTGGTCAGCGGTACTGCTGCTACCCTTTTATCATGTATTTCCACACTTCCGGACATAAGCTGCTCAAAAGTAACGTAGTTCAGTATCTTGGCTTTACCGGCACCATAATCGTAACCGTAATCTATAACCGGCATATGAATCTCAGAATCATCGACTCCGGTGTACCAGGCGATCTGCTCATTTAAAACCGGGATCGGAATTCCAAGTCCAACAGACAGAGAACAGCCGTAACCAGCAAAACTGACTCCTCGCAGATATCTTGGATTCATTCCTTTCAAATCACCTTTGACCATAAGCGTGCCTGCCGGCATTTTGGGAACGCCTCGTTCATTGCGTGGAGGGTCGCTGTTGTGCTGGGTACCTGCTCCAATGACGTAACCGGTTCCTCCGCCCAGAAATATTTTTGTGCCAAGCCCGGTGGTCAGAAAATAGGGATCATTGAAGAGAGGACTCAAGGACCCGGAAGTGGCGAAATTCAAATTGCCCAGATTTGCTCTTAAGGGACCCATATAAGTGTATTTTATCTTATTGGTCAGATTGACCGCACAGTTATAATTCTGATAGCCGTTTCTGGGATTGAAAAGAACAGCTGACTTCAGTTCGTCCAGGGTGACATCCTTTTCCAGGAGCTTGCGCGGATAACAGTCAGTTCCGTATCCTACCGCCTTCAAATGAACTGACTGCCCTTTGACCAGATTTTCAATTACATGCCCCCCTCCATAGGCAAACTTTCCAGGATAGACCTTGTTCAGTGGATCGCTCTCCGTGGGTTCGGTTACACCCAGATAAGCATCCACCGCAGCCAGACCGGCATAGCAGGGCACGTTATCCAGCCACAACCTGTGGGCTTTGATCATTGGAGGTTTCTGGCCGAAATTGAAGATCATCCCCGAGGAACACATCGGAGAAAACGTCCCGGTGGTAACCACGTCAATTTCTTGAGCAGCCTTAATTCTGCCTTTGCCGCGCACAAGCTCGGACATTTCCCTGGCATTGACCACCACAGCCTTTTTCTTTTTTATTCTTTCATTGATTTCTTCAATACTCTTGTTCACTTCATAAATGCTGGACATGATTCACCTTGTATTTTTCATCCTCAGATCCGGATTTTCATAATCATTCAGTAAAGCCTTTCGAATTAACCTTGGGAGACCTGTATTTGTGCTCCTTAGCTCAAGCCGGGCAAAGCTGCAAGAAAAACAGCAATCCCCTGATTTTAAATAATAGCAGAACTAAAAAGACAATTATATATTTTAATATAAAAAATGTTAAATATCAACCATTTGTTCTTTTTACATTGATTAAAGGTTGTGCTATGTTTTATCTGATCCGGTAGATAAATCTCTTCTAAACATTTGGGCCTGCCAGGGTCGTGTCGGTCAAGAAGTCATTCTTAATTTTTATAATCATTTCAAATAAATAATTCTTCTTTCAACACTTAATCTATGTGGTTGTGAACAACTGGCCAATTGAAGGAACCACAGCTTAAGTTTGGAACACAATCTACAGCACATAAAAAAGGTCAAGATAAAGATAGTCATCTCAAAGATCATATTTTTTCGATATTTACTTGGATTTTATACTTATAAACAGAGGCTAATAAGGATACTATATGAATATTGTTATTTATAAAGAAGATCTTGTTGACGGCATCATTAAGGCATCAAACATAATTCCTTATAAGACAGGAGCGGCGTTTTTAAGATCAATCTGGCTAAAGGCGGAATCTCAGAGTTTGAAGATAATGAGTACTGACAGCAACGTTGAGTTCATCGGCCAGTACCGGGCTGAAGTTCTGGAAGAAGGACTTATTGGAACCCAGGGCAGAAAAATAACCGATCTGATTCGCAAGCTGAAACCCGGAAAGATCCGTATCAAATTGGACCAGGAAAAACAGTCTCTTCTGATTCAGCAGGACAAGAGGCAGTTCAGGCTGCCAATGAACGAGAGATCCTGGTTTCCAGAACTTGAGGAATTTCCTGATCAAAATGTTTTTACCATTTCCGGGGAATGGATCAGGGGAATTGTGGATAAGAGCCAGTTCTGCATAAGTGATGACGATACCATGCAGGCCATGACCTGTATGAAGATAGCACCGGGAATGAATCCGGCAGTGGAAATATGCGCCTTTAACGGCCATCAGCTTAGCCTCTACACATATGAAAACCAGGAATTTTTCTACAGTCTGCCTGAAAAAGGAATTCTCATACCTAAAAAATATCTGAATGAGCTGCGAAAATGGGTTCCTGCCGATAAGGTGGAGGCCACTATGACCGAATCCAAGATATTTTTCCGAACCAGTGACCAGAGGGAAAGTTTCAGCATTCCTTTGAGCATGTATCAATTTCCAAATTATCATCAATTTATCGACAGTTACGCTGACAAATTCACTTCCACCCTGATCATCGATAAGGAAGAACTCATAGAGGCTCTGGAAAGAATAAAAATTTTCAATACCGAGATCCAGATGTCAACTCTCATGGAACTCTCACCAGAAGAGATCAAGTTAAGCAGCACCGCGGTTGAGAGCTGGGAGGCCCAGGAAATAGTATCCTGCAGCTATGAAGGAGAACTGGGTCAAATCGTATTCAATACCAGAAGCCTGCTTGAAATACTGGAAAACATGCATGAAAAAAGTATCCGGTTCAGTTTTTCCGGTCAGATTTTGCCGTGCAGAATTTCCGGAGAAGAAAATTCCGAATATTTTGTCATGACCATGCCCGTACAGATTGAAGAACAAACATATTACACTGAAGAGGAGATTGTCTGAGCACCATGGACGAAAAAAAAGAAACACAGGAGCAACAAAGCGACTATACCGCAAAAAGCATTCAGGTGCTTGAGGGACTTTCAGCTGTGCGCAAACGCCCGGCTATGTATATCGGTTCAACCGATGTAAAAGGCCTGCAGCATCTGGTTTATGAAGTGCTGGACAATAGCATTGACGAGGCCATGGCCGGCTATTGCGATCATATAAGAATAACCGTGCATATGGACAACAGTGTGACCATTTCCGACAATGGCCGGGGAATTCCTGTCGACATACACCCGAAAGAGAACAGACCCGCCCTGGAAGTGGTCATGACGGTGCTCCATGCCGGGGGTAAATTCGACAATTCCAGCTACAAGGTTTCCGGAGGACTGCATGGAGTAGGAGTGTCAGTGGTCAACGCATTGTCCGAGTATCTGGAAGTCACAGTCCGTCGCCAGGGCAGCAAGTATTTTCAAAAGTTCGAAAGAGGCATACCAGTGACTCATGTACGCCATCAAGGTCCTTCAACCGGCCGGGGTACTACAGTCAAGTTCAGGCCTGATGAAGATATTTTTCCGGATATCGATTTTGACTACGATTCTCTGGCCAAAAGATTTGAAGAACTGGCATACCTGAACAGTGGCCTTAAAATCGAATTCTACGACGAACGCTTCCAAAGAAAAGATGTTTTTCAATATGATGGGGGATTGATCTCCTTCCTTGAAAACGTGAACAAGGGCACTGGTCTGCATAAGGCAATCCATGCAGGGGGCGAGGTTCAGAATGTATCCATAGAGTTTACCATGCAATATAAAAGCGGCTATAAGGAACACGTTTATTCCTTTGCCAACAACATCCGCACAGTAGAGGGCGGGACTCATCTTTACGGCTTAAGATCGGCAATTACCAGGGCAATAAACAACTATATCCAGAATGCTCAGGATCTGCCCAGAAAGTTTAAGCAGAAACTGACAGGCGAGGACGTTCGGGAAGGACTTACTTCCATAATCAGCGTTAAAGTTCCTGATCCGCAGTTTGAAGGACAGACCAAGACCAAACTGGGCAACAGCGAGATTTCAGGTTATGTTTCAGGAATTGCTTATGAAAGAATAGCGGCTTTTCTTGGAGAAAATCCAAAAGATGCAAAAATAATAGTGGAAAAGGTCGTGGACGCAGCCAGGGCCAGAGAAGCAGCACGTAAGGCCAAGGAAATAGTCAGACGCAAAGGCGCCCTTTCGGATTATTCCCTGCCCGGAAAACTTGCCGACTGCCAGAGCAAAACTCCTGAAGAATCAGAAATTTTTATTGTTGAGGGTGATTCCGCCGGTGGGTCGGCAAAGCAGGGTCGGAATCCGAAATATCAGGCAATACTTCCTTTGCGCGGCAAGATTTTGAATGTTGAAAAGACCAGATTTGAAAAAATCCTGGAAAATAATGAAATTAAGGCCATGATTACCGCAATGGGGGCCGGAGTCGGGGATGAAAGTCTGGATCTGGATAAGATCAGGTATCATAAAATCATTATCATGACCGATGCTGATGTGGACGGCGCTCATATCCGAACCCTGCTTCTTACTTTTTTCTTCAGACAGTACAGCAGGATCATTGAGAAAGGATACCTGTATATAGCTCAGCCTCCGTTATTCCGGGTGCACAAGGGCAATTTCGAGAAGTTCATCAGTGATGAAAAAACCATGACCGACTTTTTGCTGAACAGGATATACGATGAAATATCCATACAGAACAATGCCGGGACAAAATATTCCAGAGAGCAGATGATCTCTTTGGTCAAGAACCTGATTGTCTTGAAAGATAATTTCAGCGACGCGCAGAATATGGGCATCAGAGAAGATCTTTTTGAAACTCTGCTGGGGTTTAAGAACAGGATGCATCCGGTTCAGTTCGTTTACGAAGATTGCGGGTCTTTTTTTGAATTTTTGAAAGCCGGTGGATTTGAAACAGCTTTTGAAAAAGAGGAAAGCGAGGCCGAGAAAAGATATTTTCTGATTTTTACTGATAAAAACGAACACAGCATTAAAATAGGCATCGAGTTTTTCAACTCCAACCTGTATAAGAAATCCCACCAGCTCTATCAGGATGTCCTGAATTCCAATTTTAATCAGCGTTTTGATATTTTGAGCCATAAGGAAGTAATAAGTGTTCAGGGCATGTTCTCTCTTCTGGACAAGATCTTTGAGCTGGCCCACAAAGGTATAAGCATTCAAAGATACAAAGGATTGGGAGAGATGAATCCTGAACAGCTCTGGAACACCACAATGGATCCTGAAAACAGAATTTTGCTTCAGGTCCGGGTGGAAGACGCTGAAAGAGCTGATGATCTTTTTTCCAGGCTTATGGGAGACAAGGTGGAACCACGCCGCGAATTCATTGAAAAATTCGCCCTGGAAGTTGCTGATCTGGACATATGACAACTCTTAATATCTGCTATTTTTAAAAACTTAAGTATCGGAGCCTTTCATTGAGCAATATAAGCATTGAGCAGGAAATTAAAAAATCTTATCTGGAATACTCCCTGAGCGTAATTATCGGCCGGGCCATTCCCGACGTCAGGGACGGGCTAAAACCTGTGCATCGGCGGATTCTCTTTGCAATGCATGAGCTGGGTAACACCTACAACCGTCCATACAAGAAATCCGCCAGGGTAGTGGGTGATGTAATAGGTAAATATCATCCTCATGGTGACTCTGCTGTTTATGACGCTCTGGTGCGCATGGCCCAGAATTTCAACATGCGCGATCCGTTAGTGGACGGACAGGGAAATTTCGGATCGATAGACGGCGATGCTCCGGCGGCCATGCGCTACACAGAAGTACGCATGTCCAGGCTGGCCGGAGAGTTTCTGGCTGACATTGAAAAGGAAACGGTAAATTTCAGGCCCAATTACGACAACACCCTTAATGAGCCGGAAGTTCTGCCGACCAGAGCGCCCAACCTTCTGGTTAATGGCAGCTCCGGCATAGCAGTGGGCATGGCCACAAACATCCCGCCGCACAACCTGGAAGAGGTTGCCGACGCACTGCTTATGCTTCTGGACAATCCGGACGTTGAGATCAGGGATCTGATGACCAGAATAAAAGGTCCTGACCTGCCAACAGGAGCTTATATCTACAACCGACAGGGAATATCAGATGCATACCACACAGGAAGAGGCAGTTTTAAAATCCGATCCCGGCTGGAGGTTGAATCAAGAACCAGAGGATATGAGTCCATAGTGGTCACTCAGATTCCTTATGCTTTGAACAAATCCAATCTGGTCGAAAAAATGGCCGGCCTTATCAATGAAAAGAAAATTGAAGGTGTGGCTGATCTGCGCGATGAATCAGATCGCAAAGGAATAAGAATAGTCATAGATCTGAAAAAGGGAGTCATTCCTGATGTGATCATCAACAGGCTGTATAAACTGACCGCTCTGGAAACCAGCTTCGGAATCAATATGATGGCTGTGGTCAACAACCGGCCTCAACTGCTTAATCTTAAGCAGATTCTGGAATATTTCCTGGAGCACAGGAAAGAGGTCATCTTAAGAAGAACGCGCCATGATCTGAAAAAGGCCGAACACCGGGCTCATATTCTGGAAGGGCTTCAGATTGCCCTGGACAACATAGATGAGGTGGTCAGACTTATCAGGGCATCATCCAATGCCTCTGAGGCCAGAGAAAAGCTTATGAGCAGTTTTGAGCTGACATATGTCCAGGCTCAGGCCATTCTGGACATGCGGCTTCAGAGACTGACCAATCTGGAACGGGAAAAGCTGGTTCAGGAATACCGGGATCTGTTGCAGCAGATAGAATTTCTGAAAAGCATTCTGGAGAACATCGAGATTCTGAAAGAAGAAATCCGCAAAGAACTTCACGAATTGAAAAAGAACTATGCCACTGAACGCAAAACCATAATCATGGAACAGGAACCGCACAGCATTGATATAATGGACCTGGTTCCCGACCAGGAAGTAGTCATAACCATGTCCAGAAAAGGTTATGTGAAAAGAACTCTGTTAGAATTCTATCATCAGCAGAAAAGAGGAGGAAAAGGCATAGCCGGAGCTAATGTCAGTGATGAGGATTTTATCTCCACTCTTCTGACCACCAGCAATCATCAGGATATTTATCTTTTTTCCAATGCCGGCAAAGCATACAGGCTTAAGGCTTTTGAAATTCCTGAGGGTCTGCGCACCGCCAGGGGAGTACACATCAAGAATCTTCTGCCTCTTGGTGCAGACGAGTTTATCGCCACCGCTCTGTCCGAGCGCAACTTCGATCAGCAGAATTACTTTTTGATGGTCACCCGTAAGGGCGTGGTTAAAAAAACCTCCATTGATAATTTTAAGAATATGCGCTCGCCGGGACTTATCGCCCTTACGCTCAAACCCGGGGACGAGCTGATCGGAGTCCGGGTGGTCCGGCAGGAATCACAGGTTATTCTGTCCACGCTGCTTGGCTATTCCATACGCTTTGAATGTACTCAGGTCCGGGCTATGGGCCGCAGCGCAGCAGGAGTCAAAGGCATAACTCTGCGCAAAGGTGACGAGGTGGTCTCAGCTGTGATTGCCGATAAGGATCAGGCTGTTGATCTGTTTACCATATCTGAAAATGGTTATGGCAAGAAGACCGGCCTGGAAATGTACAGATGTCAATCCAGGGGAGGCATGGGGATGATCAATATGAAGGTCACCCCGAAAACAGGACATGTAGTAGGATCTTTGATGGTTTCAGATCAGGATGAACTGATCATCTTTACTTCGGCCAACAAGATCATAAGGCTGGGCACTGCTGATATCCGCCAGGTCGGGCGTTCAACACAGGGGGTCAAACTGGTCAATCTGGAAAACGATCAAAAGGTCATCTGTGTGGACCTGATTATTCGCGAGCAGGATCTGGGTACTGAGGACATGAATCTGGAACTAGACACCTGAAATCGTACAACAGTTTGAAATCCCGCACTTACTTTCCCGGCTGCTTCAGTCATGAGAATGAAAAAAATAAAAGTAAGTGCGGGACGAACAGGGTGACAGACTACTCAAAATTCCGGCTGGACCTGAGCTGACATTCTGATGAAAAATATGGTTTGGAATAACTTTTAATGATTCAGGATTTAATTTCAAAAGTTATCCTGAAGCTTGTCCTCGTAATGCTCAATAGCTTGTTGAAGCATATTTCCGGCATCGATAAGGCTCTCCCGGTCCTCTTCGGTTTCAGCCTCCATTACCAGATATCTGAGAGTCTGCAATGTCTCTCTGAGATGAAGCAGGGTAATTAAATCCACTGTCTTTTGAGGCTGAAGCTTTAAAGTCTCAATTTCTCCTGAATGAGCTTCCAGCTGATCCTGCAGACCATCAATTCTTGAGTGGGATCTTTCCGCCTCATCCTCGATAAGCAGCTCAACCTCCTCCAGCTGCTGGCTCAGGGAAAAGGTGCTTTCTTCGACCTGGTCCATGCGCTGATGTGTCTGATCCATGTCCCTTAGGGTATAATAATAAAAAACTACAAGAAGAATGAACACTATCACAAATCCGGCCATGGCCGACTTGCCCCAGGA
>SLAE01000046.1 GCA_007127015.1 Desulfonatronospira sp.
CAGAAGGTTCAAGAATACAAACCGCGGCCTTTGATCTTGAAACCATCGAGCATAATGTTCTGGATCATCCAAACGTTAAAAGTGTGACCTCTTTTATCGGGGAAGGGGCTCCCAGATTTTACCTGGCCATGGAGCCGGAGATGCCCAATCCGGCCTTTGCCCAGTTGATTGTAAATATTGACGGCGCGGAACATCTGGATGATGTTCAGGAGTTTATCCGCGAATATCTGGTTCAGAATTATCCATATGCCCTGCCCAGAGTGCGCAAGTTTCCCATGGGACCTCCGGTGGATTCCGTGGAAGTCCGTTTCAGTGGTCCGGACCGGCAGGTTCTGCGGCATCTTGCCGAACAGACCGAAGAGGTTATGCGCCGCGACCATGATTCCATTGAGGTTCGAAATGACTGGCGGCAGATGATCAAAACTCACAGACTGGAATATTCCCAGTCCAGAGGACTGCGGGCCGGTGTGGGACGCGAGGATGTGGCCAGGACGGTAAAGCTCAATTTTGACGGGCTTCAAATCGGCCTGTACCGCGAAGAAGACAAGCTGATGCCCATAATTCTGCGCCCCCCTGATGAGGCCAGAATGCGTCTGGAAGATATTTTTGCTCTGGACGTGCGCTCTCCGGGATTTCCCGAGGGCACCCCGCTGGGTCAGGTACTTTCCGGAGCCCGGCTCATCTGGGAGGATGGGATAATTATCCGCAGGAACAGGGAAAAGACAATTACTGCCAGCTGTGAACCAGGAAAAGGCACGGCTCTTGAGCTTATGGACCGCATCCGGCAGGATGTGGAGGCAATTGAGCTTCCGCCGGGCTACAGGATGGAGTGGGGAGGAGAATATGAACAATCAAGGGATTCGCAGCTGGAAGTCTTCTCCGGTGTACCTCTAAGTTTTCTGCTCATGGCCCTGGTAGTCGTAGCCCTGTTCAGTTCACTGCGCCAGCCTGTCATAATCCTGCTGGTTCTGCCTCTGGCCATGATCGGGGTTACCCTTGGCCTGCTCGTGACCGGTCAGCCTTTCGGATTTCTCGCACTGCTTGGTACGCTCAGCCTTTCAGGCCTGCTGATCAAGAATGTGGTCGTGCTCATCAGCCGCATAGATTCAAACCTGGCCTCAGGTCAGGAACCCTACAGTTCTGTGCTGGATGCTTCTGTAAGCAGGCTCAGGCCGGTGATGATGGCCACCCTGTCCACGGTTATGGGCATGACCCCTCTGCTTTTCGATATTTTCTGGCTGTCCATGGCCATAGCTATCATTTTCGGGCTGACCTTCGCCACAGTGCTCACCCTTCTCGTGGTACCCGTTCTTTACGCGCTGTTTTTCCGTATTGAAATTCAGGAAGAGGAGGCTGGCAATGACGCAAATCTCGCCTCATCCGGTTGAAGCGTATTTCTGAAATATTCATAACCGCCCGCTCGCAGACTCGCCCAGTTAGATACAGCTTCGCTGTAGACCGCAGGTCATTTAACCGCCCGCTCGCAGACTCGCTCAAGGCGCGAAGGGCGCTAAGTGAAGATTAATCAAAGCGGGGTTAGGCTCAAACAATCTCACCCATCACTGCGTGATAAAAGAGCTACGCCGACAGGCGTGGAAGCCTTTGGCTCTGCTGTAGTCCATGATTAGAGCGGAGCTCTTGAAATGGACAACCCAGCAGAGCAAAAATCCTTCTTCTTTGCGTACTTCGTGCCTTTGTGGTTAATAATTTTCGTCTCATCCGGTTATTGAGCTGCTTCTTTCGATTACTTTTTCTTCCTGCTGCCGCGGACCTGTTTGTCCGCGAGGTGAGCCAGCCGCCGCAACCTTTCATTGACCAGATCGTAGAGGGATCCAGGTGAGAATTTCCCGTTGACCAGCTTTCTGCCTGCTTTGACTCTGGTCAGAATTTCCATGGCTTCCTCTATTCTTTCCACGGCATGGACGTGAAATCTGCCTTCCCGCACCGCCTGGATGACTTCATCCTTAAGCATGAGGTGGGGCAGGTTGTCTCTGGGAATGATCACTCCCTGTTCTCCGGAAAGGCCTTTGCGCCTGCAGACCTCGAAATATCCTTCGATCTTGCGGGTGACCTCTCCTACAGCCATGACCGCGCCGGACTGGCTGATCGCGCCTGTAAAGGCAAAGGCCAGGTTGATGGGCACTCTTGAGAGCGCCGAGAGCAGGGCGGCCAGCTCAGCTCCCGAAGCTGAGTCACCGTCGATATGGGCGTAGCTTTGTTCGAAGCAGAGGCTTCCGGAAAGGACCAGGGGCTTGTCCTGAGCAAAAAGATTCTGCAGATAGCCCTTGATGATCATCATCCCCTTGGTATGAATCGGCCCCCCCAGTTCGGCTTCGCGCTCCAGGTCCATTATTCCTCCGTGACCCACTCCGGTGGTGCAGGAGATCTGATGGGGCAAAGCCAGGATATAATCACCGAACATGCTGACGGACAGGCCGTTGGCCCGGCCTGTGCTGTAGCCTTGAGTACTGACCTTGATGGCTTCGCGCTGATATTCGGACATGAACTCATCTTCATATAGATTGAGCCTGTAGTTTCTGGCATCAAGGGCTTTTGCCACAGCTTCAGGCTCGACCGCTTCCTTACCGGACATGCGCGCGTAGGCATCGGCTTCAACCATAAGTTCGGCAATGTGGGAGAACTTGAGTGAAAGCTTATGCTGATCTCCAGCCATACGGGAAGAGTAGTCAATAAGAGCAGCCACCGCTTCCCGGGAAAAATCCGAAAGCGCGCTGCCCTGGGCTATGCGGGCCAGAATAAGGCATTGATCATCTATCGCGCGCTGGTTCCTGGCAATGCTTTCCTGCATGTGAGCCTTGATTTTGAACAGCTTGGCAAACCTCTCGTCAGCATCCAGAAGAATTTCATACAGCTCGTCTGTTCCCAGCAGAATGATCTTTACATCCAGATCGATCGGTTCGGGCTGGATGGTCCTTGTCCGGACAGGATCATACTGTTCGTCCGGATCGTCCATTCCCAGCCTGTTTGAGCGCAGACAGCGCAGAAGTCCTTCCCAGGCCTGCGGCTGGGACAGGATATCTTCCACCCGGACTATCAGGAAACCGCCGTTGGCCCTGTGCAGGCTTCCAGCCTTAAGCAGGGTGAAATCAGTGTAATAGGTGCCCATTTCTGATTCGCGCTCAATGCAGCCAAGCAGGTTATAATAAGTTGGATGATCTTCCACGATGATGGGAGCGCCCTGATCATGGGCATGCTCGACAAAAATGTTTACCCTGTAACGGGAAAATAAACTTTCCTGGCTGGACGAGCCTGCTTCACCCGTGGAATCTCCGCTTTGCTCCCTGGGCTTGAAGTGTTCGATGTTTTCCAGAACGTCTTCTTTAAGCTGGTCGAGGAAATTTAGAATTTTAGGGTAACGGGCGTATTCCTGCCTGATTTTTTTCATGCACAGATCGACTTTCGACCCGGCGACTTCCCGGTCAAGTTCGTGTTCCTGTTCGCGCAGATCCTGTTCTTTTTTGCTTATCTGCCTTGAAAATTTGAGCAAAGCCTCCATAATCCGGTTGCTTTGATGTATGAGGTTTTTTTTCAACTCCGGGCTCAAATTTTCAAATTCTTCCGGAGTAGGGGCTTTGCCGTCCACCAGCGGGTACAGATTCAGGGATCCGTTTTCGTCGACACTCAGACTGAAGCCGTTTTGATGCGCCTTGTGCTCCATGCGGGAAAGCAGATTTTCCCTGGTTTCATTGTAGTCTTTAAGCAGATCTCCGTGTCTGCGGATATAAAAATCCTGTTCAAAACCCGATGGTATGGATTCACGCAGGCTCTTGACCATCTTCACCATGTTCTGCCTGAATCTGCGCGCATGGCCGGGCGGCAGATCAATTGCCGCAGGCCGGTCGGGATCTTCAAAATTATTTACATAGATCCAGTCCATGGGTGTGGTTTTTTTTTCCGCTCTGGGACTTAAAACGTCCTTTATGAATCTTGTGCGACCCAGACCCTTTTCTCCGCAGAGGTAGACATTGTATCCGGAACGGTTTATGGCCAAAGCAAGTTCCAGAGCTTCAAAGGCTCTTTGCTGGCAGCTTTTGAAACAGGGTTCTTTGGGCTTCACGTTGCCGGTATGTTCGAATTTTACCCTTGATGGCGGCAGGGATACGCTCAGCTTTTCTGCCGGCAGTGACTTGTATTTTTTCATGTACTCCTCAAACATTTTTCCCTGAATGCGGGTTTTAAAAAAATCTGTATATCCTGTGGGCGCGGCTTTGGCAAGATAATGGACCTGTTGGCCAGTTCCTTAAAAGTGGAAAAAATTTATTCTGCTGATTAATGAATCCGTTCATCAGGCTCCGGGGTTTGGCCGAACGGCCGTAAAAACTCGCTCCAAGGCAGTCTAGGTCAAAATCCCGGGTGTGCCTGGTCTATACATTCTGCTGAAGAGTATGATTTTTTATATGAATATACTCAAAGGATTAAAGGATTTTGATTGAGTCTGCCTAAGTCGCTCAGACAGTTTACAGCCGTTCGGCCAAACCCCGGAACCTGATGGAATATCATTCTGCAAAAAAAAAATTCAAGTATTCAGGTGCTGACGATGGTCAGCCAGCAGAAGTATTTTTTAAACGTTTTAAGGCAAGGGCGGCAGCAGACCCTTGGCGCGGCGCGAAGAGTGCAGAAAAATCAAATATTTAGAGCATGCATAATAGTTAAATAAGTACCTGATGATTTTTTTTGAATCATAAATATCCAATTGACTAAGAATGAAACTGTGTGCTAGACCCTGTCCATTGTGAACGATTTAACGAATTATTAAAAATAGCTTATTTTAAATATAATATATGGTCTTCAGATCCAATAAATCCGGTAAGTCCGGTAAATATATAGACTGGATGCACGCAGGCAAAGCCTCCCTGCTGGGCATACACCTGATTACATGTACCTTTGTCGGCTTATTGATCGGCTATCTGCTGGACAGATGGCTGGGCACAGAACCCTGGTTCCTGCTTGCGTTCCTGTTTTTTGGTATTGCGGCCGGTTTTAAAAACATGTACGTGGAAGCCAAAAAGATTCAAGAGGAAGAGAAAAAAAAGGAACAGGAAAAGCTGGAAAGAATGGAGAAGATGGAAAGGCAGGAGAAAAATGAATAAAATGGTTGAAAACTTCCTTCGTAACCGGGGGTTTGTCCTGCCTAAAGTTCGTTATCTTTTGCGCAATCAGATATATCTTGCCTTGTTCGGGCTGGTGTTCAGCATCATACTGCTTCCAGCCTCATGGAGCATCGGATTCGCGGTAGGGGCCATTCTGGGCACCTTTAATTTCTATTTCATAGCCAAACTGGCTCAGGAACTGATCTACATGCAAAGAGGCGCTCTGGCGCCCCTGCTGTTCAGCTTCTACGTCCGGCTTTTTTTGACCGGGCTTGTTCTTTATGTGGCCATCGTTTTCTGGGGAGCGAACGTGTTCGCTCTGCTTATCGGCTTGAGCATCATACTTGTGAATGTATTAATTTTTGGCGCCGCTTTGGTCGGTCAAAAACTCAAGGAGGCATAAATGGAAGACTTGTATCAATGGATGTTTTTGAAGGAACTGGCCCAATTGGTGGGTCTGGGCATGATCCCGCATCACGTACTGTACTCCTGGTTTTTCATTGTCCTGCTTGTTCTGGTGGGTTGGATGGCCACCCGCAGGATGACCCTGATTCCCAGAGGGGCGCAGAATTTTTTTGAGTGGCTGATCAAGGCGGTTGAGGATTTTGTGGTGACCAACATGGGCGAAGCCGGAAGAAAGGTTTTCCCGGTCCTTTTCACCCTGCTCATATACATCTGGGTGCTGAACATCTCCGGACTGGTACCCAGCATTGACGCGGCCACAGCCAACATCAACACTACGGCAGGCATGGCCCTTTTCGTGTTTGTCTACTATAACTACTGGGGCATAAGAATACACGGCGCCGCATACATCAAAAAATTCATGGGACCATACTGGTGGTTTGCACCGGTCATGTTTCCCATTGAACTGGTCAGTCATCTGGCCCGGCCGCTGAGCCTTGCGCTGCGGCTGTTCGGAAACATCCGCGCCGAGGAAATCACCATTGCGGTCATGTTCATTCTGGCTCCAATTCTTGGCTCTTTGCCCATATTCGTTCTCTTCCTGCTGCTTAAGACCATGCAGGCCTTTGTTTTCTTCATGCTGACCATGATGTATCTCAAGGAAGCTTTTGAAGAAGCGCATTAATAAGCCGGCAGCACATTGAGACGTGATGATTGCGGGGGAAATGGTCTTTTGACCGAAATAATAAATCTGTAGGAGGTTTTGTAATGCGTAAGTCTCTGTTGATTATCTTCCACACCTTGTTTTTCCTCGGGCTGGCCAGTGTCGCGTTTGCTCAGGAAGTAGCTCCTGAGGTTGTCGGCAACATCGCGCTGGCCACAGCTCTGGGCATGGGTATCGCAGCCATCGGTACCGGTATCGGTCAGGGTCTGGGTCTTAAGGGTGCTTGTGAAGGCACCGCGCGTAATCCTGAGGCAGGCGGTAAGATTACGGTTACCCTGCTTATCGGTCTGGCCATGATCGAATCTCTGGCCATTTACGCCCTGGTTATCAACCTGATTCTGCTCTTTGCCAATCCGTTCATCTAAAGTATCAACCTGTTCACTGAGGGAGGAGAACAATTCTCCTCCCTTTTTTCAGGTTATACATTGTTAAAAAATTCACTATGCACCTGCAGAAGTACGAAAAAATTCCCAGAGCCACCATCGCCAGACTGGCCGTCTACGTCCAGGAACTGGAGGTCATGGAGCAGCAGGGGATTAAAGTAATCTCTTCGGAAAAACTGGCCTGGTCATGCGGAGTCAATCCTTCGCAGATACGCAAAGACCTGGCTTATTTCGGAGAGTTCGGCGTCCGCGGGGTAGGCTATTACGTATATGAGCTGCGGGAGGCCATCAAACAGAGCCTGGGACTGGACAGGACCTGGAACGTGGTCATGGTCGGGGTGGGCAACCTTGGCCGGGCCCTTTTACGGCATCAGCTTCTGCGCAAGCGCGGCTTTGTGATCGTGGCGGCTTTTGATTGCGACCCTTTCAAGATCGGCGAGGAAATCGCGGGGATTGAAGTGCAGTGCTCTAGCAAACTGCCACAGAGCACCATAGACATGGGCGTAGAGATAGGCATCATCACCACTCCTCCGGAAAGAGCCCAAAGGGCCGCCAACTATCTGATCGAAGGCGGCATTAAAGGTATCGTCAATTTCGCCCCCTCCAGAATAACCGCTCCGGAAAATGTGGTCGTGGAATATGTTGATTTCATTCACAACCTCTTTTCCGTGGCCTTCAACATCACTCAGCATCAGATCAAGGGTCTGCTCTGATAATTAAGATCAGAATCCAAAAAACAGGTTCCTGAATTTGGCCGAATGGCCGTTAAAACTCGCTATTTATCTTCCCGGAAATGGCAGCCAATGCTCTTTTTATTGCGCATGGCCGCAGTGGTTATGATATAGGCGGTGTGGCATCCATGGAACAGGTTCACCAGGGATTTGGATATGGCTGTTTCCTTGTAAAAGTCATGCAGCCTTTTGTTCAGGTTGCGCATGTCTTCAAAGCCGCGCTGCAGCCTGGCGGAGGTGCGGTTTATGCCCACATAGTTCCACATGGTGTGCTTTATTGTGGCCCAGTCCTGTGCGATCAGCACCGGATCCTCATTTTTTCTGTTGCCCAGAAATCGCCAGTCAGGGATGCTGGACTTGATCCTTTTGCTCAAAGGGGATTTAGGCCCCTGTTTTGAGGAGATGTGTTCCGCAATGGTATGTCCCCATAAAAGGCCTTCAAGAAGCGAGGTGCTGGCCAGGCGGTTGGCTCCGTGCAGACCGGTGCAAGCGCATTCTCCGGCGGCGTAAAGACGTTCAATGGTGGTGCGCCCGCTTGTGTCCACAAGAATGCCTCCGCAGAAATAATGCGCTGCCGGGACAACCGGAATAAGCTGACTGCGCATGTCAATGCCGTGCTCAAGGCACTTTTTGTAGATGGTGGGGAAGCGTTTGTCTGCATCGTGAATGTGTGTTCCCGCATCCAGGTAGACCAGGTCGTCCTTGGTCCTGATCATTTCTTCGACAATAGCACGGGTGACAATATCCCTTGGCGCCAGGTCCCTGCGCGGATCATACCTGTGCATGAAGGGTTCGCCCCTGGAGTTGACCAGCACAGCTCCCTCGCCTCGCAAAGCTTC
>SLAE01000095.1 GCA_007127015.1 Desulfonatronospira sp.
TCTTGCCTGAACCAAAAATTCTGATCAGGTTGAAATCCTGCTTGTGAGTCTTACGACCCAGAAAAAAGTAGGCTGGAGGTTTTTTCAGATAGTTTCCAAACAAATACAGGTTAAGGAAGTCTCCGGCAGCAGCCACTGTCATTTCCTGTTCCAGGGGCAATACTTTTCCGGACATGTCCCATTCAGGCAGAACCTTGATTGTACAGCTGAATTCATGGAACTTCTCCTCAGTAAGCGCAGATGCCTGGGGAATAATTGTTCCCTGCCCGTCCCAAAAAACTTTTTCCATGCGCTCAGGCCCTCTTCTTTGTGCCTGGACCAGAGGTTCTGTATTCATGATCTTCCTTGCGCAGATACGGAGACACTCGTCAGAGGCTTTGGTCCAGAAAGCTTTTTCCGGAGAAGAAAATCTGTTCAGTTCTTCCGGAACAAGGCTTACCTGGAATACAGCCTGTTCCTTGAGCTCTGTCTGAGTCTGTCCTGGATGAAAATAACTCTCAATATCCGGTTCTCTGACGCAGGCACTCATTAAAAAGAGCATGCAGAGCAGCATCAATTTTCTGTCCACTGTTCTCCTCACAGCTAGGAACTGATTTCTGTAATTTACAACGAGTATGTTTTTCTCTAATTTATCCTGCTGAATGAATGCGCAGCGCATGCCCATGTAAAGCAGAATAAGACTGGCCAAAACCTGACTCGCTTACTTCCCGGGTAAAAGGAAATGCATCTTAAATTAATACTGGAAAAGACAGCTTATACCAAAGATCAGCTGCAGGCAAAACAGTTTCCCCAGATAGCTCTGGCTGGACGCTCCAATGTGGGCAAGTCCTCTCTGATCAACCGTCTGGCTGGACAGAAGAAGCTGGCAAAAACCAGCTCCACGCCCGGCAAAACCAGAAGCATTAATTTTTATTTCAGTCCCGGAGAAAATTTTTATCTGGTTGATCTGCCTGGCTACGGCTATGCCCGCTGCTCACAGCAGGAGAGAGAGAAATGGGCCAGGCTCATACAGGACTACCTTCAGGAAAATCACGATCTGAAGGCCCTGATACTGTTGCTTGATTCGCGTATCCCTCCTCAGCCTGTGGATCTGGATCTGGCCCGATATGCCGCATCCCTGAAAGTCGCTCTGCTGCCGGTATTAACCAAGGCCGATAAATGTACTCAAAAACAAAAAAACCAGGCTTTGAAAAGAGTAAAAGAACTGCTTGACGGTACCCGGACGCCAATACTTTTTTCGGCCAGAACCGGACAGGGTATGGATGACCTTATAACTGCCGTACAAGCTATGCTCAAATGATCAGGAGTTGTCCATCCAGAAGATCTGAATTACTGCCAGCATCCCGAAAAAAAGATTGGCTGCCCAGGCGCCGATAAACGGCGCTACAAGACCCTCTTCCGCGTAGCCGACCCCGAACACATAAACCGTATAATAAAAAAAGACAATCACCAGGGCCATGGTGATTAGAGAGTAGATATTCCTGATCCGGGTAAAAAGAGCCAGGGCCAGCAGAGTCATGACCACCACTGCAAATGGATAGGCTATCTTGCTGTGCAGAGCTGTTGACAACTTTTCAACGTTTGATCCGCTTTCCTTAAGCTGATTAATCAGCTGCTTCAGTGTGAAAAAGGACCAGGCCTGATACGGCAGGTCGGATTCAATCAGGGAAAAAGAAGATAGATCCGTGTTAATGATCAGCTCAAGGTTATCCGGGTTGTGCGACTCCAGACTGTGCGGCCTTAAAACTTCAGCCGACTGCAGGATCCATCTGTCTTTATGTATATGAAAACCAGGAGCATGAATGATTTCTTCGATCATGTCCCGGCCTCCTTTCTTGTACACCGTGAGTTCTCCTCCCTTTTTCTGCTCCGGCCAGGCCGCGTGCACATGAATTAAATAATCTTTCTCCTTGAACCACAAATCCTCGAGTCCCTGTTCCTGAGCCTGTCTTTGGCGAACATCCTCGTTCCAGATTTCTCTGGTCACTCTTTCACCTTTGACTCCCAAAGACTCGGAAAAAGAAAGCAGCAGAACAAAAAAGAGCATAGAGTAAAGCATGAAGAATAAGGCCGGTCTTTTAAAGGAAACGCCGCTGCTTTCCAAGGCCACAAGTTCATTATTGCGGTGCATCAGGGCAAGTTGTACGAGCACGGCAAGCATGAAAACAGCCGGCATGATCTGCGAGATGATCAAGGGAATCTTGAAGGCAAAATACCTGGAGATCATGCCTGGACCCAGCCCGGCATCCAGCATGGGGTTCAGGCGTCCGGCAAAATCCACTATCAGGTACACACCCATCCCGGAAAAAAACAAAACAGCTGTATAGAAAAGGTTCTGACGCAACAGATACCTGTTTAATACTGACATATGCTAATCTTTTTTGTACAGGTTCTTTAACAGTTGACTCAGGTCGATTTCTCTTCCCTTGGAATAAAAATAGAACCCGGCCACAGTCAAAAGGGCAAAGAGAATATTGGGAAGCCACATGGCCAGGCCGGGAGGCAGACGCCCGGTTTCCCCGAGTCCATAGGCTGTAGTAAAGAAGAAATAATAGATTAAAAAGCAGAGCACCGCCGACAACACACCCCAGTTGCGGCCGATACCCTGCAGAGTAAGCCCCAGAGGGACTGCGAACAGTCCGAGAATCAGACAGGCCATGGACAAAGCATAGCGTTTATGCTCTTCTACAATGGTCAGCCTGTATTCTCTGCTGTCAGGTTCAGCCGCCTTCCTGGCCGCATGCAGCTCTGTTAAAGACATTTCTTCCGGATGTTTCCTGCGCATTTCAGGATCACCCAGCATGGCGAAAAGGTCCAGTCTGAGCCTGTACTCCCCGAAAGAGGCAATGCTCATTTCTTCATTGTTATACCTGTAGATGCGGCCCTCTTCAAGGATGAAATAGAGCATGCCCTTGTCTGTATCGGTCAGTACGCGTCCAACAGGGGCGATAATGGTTAAAGGAGCCTCTTTGATTGTGCCGTCATAAATAAAGATGTTTTTCAATTCCCTTGTGGCTGGATCTCTTTGCTGTGTATAAATGGCCATATCCGGAATCATCTGATGAAAGATCCCGGGCTGCAGGGAAACTTCGGTCTGCTCCCTGATCATTTCCACGGCAGTGGCCCTGAAATTATCTATTCCCCAGGATATGAGGTGCAGGGAAACATACAGGGTGAAACCCATTGCCGTGATTGAAAAAAGCATTGGGGACAAAACCATGTTTCTGATGGAAATGCCGCTGCTCTGAAGGGCAGTCAACTCACGGTCCGAAGCCATGCGCAGGAAGCACAGAAAGATGCTCAGCATGCAGGCAATGGGAATAACCAGGCTCAAAAATGAAGGCCCCAGGTAAAAAAAGGCCATAAGTACATGCATGATCTGAATATTCTGACCTACAAACATCTCCTTTAGATCAATCATCCTGCCGATGACTATCAAAGAGAGCATTGAAGCCAGAGTGACCGTAAAAATCAGGCTGACCTCGGAAAAGATCTGCCTGTGCAGAATTTTCATCCCTGCTCTTATTCCCTGAAATCTTCTTTAAAAAATTTATACACGAACTGCTCCTCTTTGGGGCCAAGATTAAAACGCATACCCACTTCTTTCAACAGCTGATCCAGTTTTTTCCCTTCGCGCAGTCCCTCATCCACCCATTGTACAGCCAGCCTTACATTTTTGTCCTCAGGCATTATCGTGCTCATAAATCCTCCAAATTTTTTATATTCTGAATCCGTGAAATCATTTTAAGCAGCCTGATTGCCTTCTGCATCCAGCGCTTACTTGTAATTTCTGTTCATTCTCATGACTGAAGCTGCAGGAAATTAAGTGATGGACTTGAAACCTGCTGTACGGATTCAGGTTATTATAAGTTTCCAGAAGCTAAGATATTCCATTTTTCCCTTTCTTTTCAGGAAAAACCTCCGGGCACGCATGGCCAGATGGAATTATTGTGAGCCAGAGGATCGTCCAGCTTGAGCCAGGCGTGTTCCCTGGCCTTTTCAAAAAGGGCGCTGCCGGGTATAGGTGAATACTGGGTCAGCATAGGCGTTATACCCCAGCCGAGTACCTCCTTTATGCTCTGTTTGAGCTTCCTGCTGCTTTGTCCCGGAAGACCAAAAAGGACATAGGCAGCGATATTTTTTGGATTAAATCCGGCCTGGAGCAGGTTGCGCATTCCCGCGCGCCACATAAAGGGAGTCAGCTTTTCGTCCAGTCGGGCTGGTTCGCTGGTCTCAAAACCAAGGCGCACGGAGTGCAGGCCCGCCCGATATAAAAGTCTGCATAATTCAATGGTCAAATACCTAACATGCAAAGCGTTCGGAGTATGCAGCCTCACCCGTAACCCCTTGCGTATAATTTTTTCCGCCAGAGGAATAAACATGTTTTCCGCTCCGGATAGAAGGGCATCGTCATAGAAGGCAAAATCTCTGACTCCTTTGCCGTACTCTTTACGGACATGCTCGAATAGCATGTCCGGATCTGCCTGCCTGAAACCGGGATAAAGCTTGTGGCCCGCGCAATAGCTGCATTTAAACGGACAGCCTCTTGAGCCCTGGATAATGGAAAAAGGCTGCTCTTTATAAAATGAGGTATCCATCCTGAAGCCTGCTCCTTCAGGCAGTTCCGGAGGGCTGCAGCCGATAAGCTTCCAGACCGCCTTCCAATTGTCCTCAGTCTCAAGAGGCCCGGAAATTACCAGATCCACATCCATGTTTTGTGCATGTTCCGGGCACAGCGTCGGATAAATTCCTCCCAGGCACAGGGGCACATTAGGCCATGTCCGGCGCAGCAGTTCAATCACGGAAAAAATGCCCGGATACCAGTAGGTCATGATGGAAGTGATCAGAATCAGGTCAGGAGGAGGATCTATGCAGGCAACAGCCCGGGCAGCTCTTTCTCGGGGAAGGCCGTAGCGGCTGTATTGTCTGGGAACATTCTCAAGAACTTTAGGCCTGGGCAGTGAGACTTTGGGATAATGTCCTGATCCCAGTTTTTTGGGTCTGGGCCAGTCTTGATCCTGCCAGGACTGATCCATGAGGTCCAGAAGTGAGGTCCTTGCGCCGCTTCGGGAAAACATGTCCAGACAGGTCAACAGCCCGCTGGGTCTGGACCACAGATTGTAAGCGGCAAAGTCATAGACCCAGGGATTTATCCCCAGTATCCTTGGTCCGCTCCGGTCAGCGCAGGGCTTCCAGATAATATTCGGCCATCTGGGCTTCAGAGGACTCATCATCGATCTCTATCACCCGATTGAACCATTGCCTGGCTTCATTTATCCTTCCGGAACGAACCAGTTCTTCGGCCAACAGCAGGGTCAGCTGCGTACTGTCCGGTCTGGCCCGCACCCCTTGTTCAAATGTGTGCAGGGCCTTTGCATACATCCTCTTTTCCCGGTGAATGCGGCCTGCAAGCACGTATCCCGGTCCGAAGCGCCGATTTTTTCTGAACGATTCTTGAGCATATTTCAGGGCCTCTTCCAGTTCATCCTGCCCATAATAAAGAGAGGCCAGGTTATAGGCGGCGAATTCAGGAGTCATGTATTCCTTCTGAGCCAGAGCCTGTTTATAGGCCTGTCTGGCATGATCCGGCCGGCCCTGAGCCATTCTGACCTGACCCAGATTGTTCCATGCTTCACCGTAATCAGCCCTAAATTTTATGGCCTGCTTAAAAGAGTCTGCTGCGTTTTCCCATTCTTCAAGAGCGGTATATGCCAGGCCGAGGTTGAAATGCAGGCGGGGGTTGTGTGGAGCTGCCCGGGCTGCAGTGCGCAATTGTTCAAGTGCTAGTCTGGGCTCACCTTCAAGGAGATATCTTTCCGCCAGATCAAGGCGGATGTCTGTCTGCTCCCTGGTCAGGCGATCAGGTCCTGCATGTGCACAACCAAGAGCGAAGAGAATCAGGCATAGAGGAAGCAGTTTAAGCATTCTGTTTGAGATTTTTTGATGTTTAACGATTATTTTAAGCTAAGCCCTCATATCACCTTGTTCAGAGCATATTCAATGATCGCTTCCGCCCCTTTTTGCTGCAGTTTGGGGACCAGATCCCTGACAAGATCCTCCTCGACAACGATCTCCACGGACAACCAGTCGGTATTGTACAGATTAGCCACTGTAGGAGCGGTCATACTGGGCAGCAGCTCCATCACGGTTTCCATTTTGTCTGCCGGCACATTCATCTTGAGTCCGACCAGACGATCAGCTCGCAGGGCGCCGTGAAGCAAAGTATTGATGGTTTCGATTTTCTGCCTTTTCCAGGGGTCCTGCCAGGCATCCCTGTTGGCGATGAACTGGGTGTTGGTCTGCAGGAGCTCGGCAATAATTCTCAGTCCATGCGCCTTGATGGTGGTGCCGGTTTCAGTAACCTCCACTATGGCGTCTGCCAGTCCTTCGACAACCTTGGCCTCGGTTGCCCCCCAGGAAAACTCAACCTGGACCGGAATACCTGCATTTTGGAAATAATTATGGGTAAAATTCTTCAGTTCAGTGGCAATCTTTTTTCCTGCCAGATCCTCCGGCCTGCGGAAGGGTGATTCACCAGCCACTGCCAGAACCCATCTGGCTGGGCGGTTGCTTACCTTGGAATAAATCAGATCTGAAACTATCTCCACGTCTGATTCATTTTCCATGATCCAGTCCTTTCCGGTCAACCCGGCGTCCATGGTCCCGTTTTCAACGTATCTGGAAATCTCCTGTGCCCTGCATAGAGAACAGACCATCTCCGGATCGTTGACCTCGGGAAAATAATTGCGGTGATGGGGCTTTATCTTCCATCCCGCCCTGGCAAAAAGACGCATTGTCGCCTCCTCCAGGGAACCTTTGGGAATTCCGAGTTTCAGGATTTTTTCCCCGTTCATTTATTGTAAACCTCCTTGGGGTCAAATACCATTTCCGCACATACTTCAAAGCCATTTTTTTCTGCTCGGGTAAAAAAACAGCTCTTATATCCTTTGTGACAGGCTGCACCGCCTACTTGCTCCACCATGAAAAGAACAGCGTCACGATCACAGTCAACTCTTATTTCCCTGATCTTTTGAACATGCCCTGAAGTTCCCCCTTTATGCCAGATTGCTTTTCTGCTCCGGCTGTAGAAATGAGACTCGCCAGTCTCAAGAGTCCGTTTCCAGGCCTGTTCATCCATATATGCCAGCATGAGCACTTCTCCCGTGTCCCATTCCTGGACAATAACAGGCAGAAGACCGCTGCCTTTAGCAAAATCCGGTTTCAAATCTTTCTCCTTTCTTTAAATCCGAGAAGTCAGCAATTGCTTTTTGAATCTTTAACTATTGCCCTTCGACTTCTGCTTTCAGCTGGCCGCAGGCGGCGCGGATATCCTGCCCCTTGCTCTTGCGCAGAAATACCGTCAGTCCTTTGGAACGCAAAACATCCTCAAAGCTCAGGATCTCCTTCTGACCTGGAGGTTGAAAATCATCTTCATCTGAGGGATTGCAGGCCAGCAGATTCACTTTGCATTTGACCCTGGAGAGCAGGCGGACAAGATCTCTGGCCTGTGCAGGTGAATCATTTATCCCTTTGAGCAGAACATATTCAATGGTAATCCTCTCTCTTGGTGCCAGAGGATAGTTTTCCAGGGCCAGTACCAGATCATTGATATCCCACGCAGCGGCTCCAGGCATTATGCGCCTGCGCAACTCTTGATCAGATGCATGAAGAGAAACAGCCAGCATACCCAGACGTGAACGGCCGAATTCCTGCAGCCTGTCCCTGATGCCCACAGTGGACAAAGTGACTCTTCTTCTGGAAAAGCCAAGCCCCAGGGAATCGGTGATCATCAACATGGCTCTGCGCACCTCTTTCCAGTTAAGCAGGGGCTCGCCCATGCCCATAAAGACAATGTTAGTCAGTCGACCGGCATCCAGGCCCCTGCTGCGCAAATATTCCCTGGCGGCCAGAATCTGAACGGCTATCTCACCTGAACTCAGGTTGCGCTTGAAACCCATGCGCCCGGTACTGCAGAAGAGACATCCCACAGCACATCCCACCTGAGTGGACAGACACAGGGTGAAGTAGTCTTTTTCAGGTATCAGAACTGTTTCA
>SLAE01000127.1 GCA_007127015.1 Desulfonatronospira sp.
CATACCGGACACATCCATGTCCAGGTTAAGAGCATAAGCGGCGCCTTCGTCAGGTTTCAGAAGCTCTGCCTCTTTGCGTCCATGTTCACGGCAGTATTCGACAGTGATATGATCAGAGGGAAACAGGCCGGCCTTGCCCCCGGCTTCTATGGCCATGTTGGCCATGGTCATCCTGGCTTCAGTATCAAGCCTCTCTAGAACCGGTCCGCTGAATTCGATTGCTTTGTATAAAGCCCCGTCAACCTTGATCCGGCCTATAAGATTGAGAATCAGGTCCTTGGCGGTGGTATATCTGCCCAGATCGCCATGGATGTTCACTCGGATCGTCTCCGGAACCTTGAACCAGGTCTCGCCGAGGGCCATAGCCGCGGCTATGTCCGTGCTGCCCATGCCGGTGGCGAATGCTCCAAGGCCTCCGTAAGTGCAGGTGTGACTGTCCGCTCCGATTACCACGTCACCCGGGCCGACAAGGCCTAGTTCCGGGAGCAGAGCGTGTTCCACGCCGGAATTGCCCCCTTCGAAATAATGAACTATGCCCATTTCCCGGGCAAAAAGACGCACCTTTTTCACCTGTTCCGCGGAAGCGATGTCCTTGTTCGGAGTGAAATGGTCGCAGACCAGGGCGATCTTTGAAGTATCAAATACTCTGGTCGCACCCATCTTGCGAAAAGAGTCTATGGCCAGAGGCGCGGTAATATCGTTGGCCAGAACCATGCTCACCCTGCAGGGTACGATTTGCCCGGGTTTTTTGATTTCTTCCGCGCAATATCTTTGCAGTATTTTTTCAGCCAGGTTTTTCCCCACTTTAATTTTCTCCCCTTTCTCTGATATATAAACTGCAGCAGTTTTACGGTATGTTTCTGCTCTGCTCAGCCTTTGGATCCCTTTCCTTTTTGGCCAGACGGTTAAGAGCGTTGATGTAGGCCTTGGCACTGGCTACTATGACATCAGGATCAGCCGCGCGGCCCACAGAAGTAACACCGTTTTCCTCAAGCTTGACGGTTACTTCTCCCTGGGCATCCGTGCCGCCGGTGATGGCGTTGACTGAATAGCGAAGCAGTGTGGGATTTCTTTCCACCAGACGGTCAATGGTGTTAAAGACAGCGTCAATTGCGCCGACCCCGAAGTCGGAGAGTTGTTTTTCCTCGCCCAGAACCTCCATTTTCAAGGCTGCTGTGGGAATAGCCATGTTTCCGGATATGGAACTCAAATAAATCAGCTTGAATTTGTCCGGAATGCGGTAAACCTCTTCCAGTACCACGGCCTCCACGTCTTCCATGAAGATCTGCTTCTTTCGATCAGCCAGGCTTTTCACAGCTTCAGAGACCTGGGATAATTGTTCAGGGTTGAGGAAATATCCCAGTTCTTCCAGTTTGTTGTTAAGAGCGTGCCTGCCGGAATGCTTGCCGATGACGATATCGCTTCCGGACTTGCCTATGCTGGCCGGAGTCATGATTTCGTAAGTCTGGCTGTTCTTGAGCATTCCAGCCTGATGAATTCCGGACTCATGCGCAAAGGCATTGCCTCCGATTATCGGCTTGTATGGGGGGATGGGCTGGCCGATGATCATGGACAGCAGCCTGCTTGAGGGATAAATCTGTTCGGTCTTCACACAGGTGCTAAGTTTGTAATAATCCTTGCGCACATTCAGGGCCATGACCAGCTCTTCCAAAGCGGCGTTGCCGGCGCGCTCGCCTATGCCGCTTAAGGTCACTTCGGCCTGCCTGGCCCCCGCCTTTAAGGCGGCCAGTGTATTGGCCACTCCAAGTCCCAGATCGTTGTGACAATGCACGCTGAAGACGGCCTTTTCGCTGCCGGACACGTTCTCCAGGAGATATCTTATTAGTTCTCCGAATTCCTGGGGCTGAGCATAACCCACTGTATCAGGGATGTTGATTACCCCGGCTCCAGCGGCTATGGCCTTTTCGATCACCCTGGCCAGAAATTCAGGTTCAGACCTGGAGGCATCCTCCGCGGAAAATTCCACGTTGGGGCAGAGACCGGCGGCGTAAGTTACCGCTTCATGGGCGATCTCCAGGATTTGATCCCTGGTTTTGTTCAATTTGTATTTCATGTGTATGTCGGAAGTGGCCAGAAAGGTGTGCAGTCTGGGCTGTTCGGCTTTTTTTACCGCTTCCCAGGCTTTATCCATATCCGCCTTGACCGCCCGGCACAATCCGGCAACCTGACATTCTTTTATGGCCGAGGCAATTTCAGCCACTGCCTCCTGATCGCCTTTACTGGCCGCGGGAAAGCCTGCCTCAATGATATCTACCCCCAGTTTTTCCAGCTGCCTGGCCAGACGCAGCTTCTCCCCTCCGTTCATGGTCGCTCCGGGGGACTGTTCTCCATCACGCAATGTCGTATCGAATATATAAACTCTATCAGACATAATCAGCTCCTGCCTGTTTTTTTGAAAAACTTAATCTGCATATAACAGCCGGCTGTAAAAGTCCATTGTCCTGACCGGTCAAACCGGGAATATCTGTTTGAACCGATCAGCCGGCTTATGAAAAGGTCCTTAAAACCCTGTATGAGGATATTGAATTTTAGGGGAACTCCTTGCGGGGTTCCCGTAGGTTGGCGGGTTTGCGCAGGCGCAGGTACAGATATGTATACATCGGTCCGGAAATTATATAGGTCATGAAAACCAGAAAGATGATGAATTTGGGTTCCGAGGCCACCAGGACAAAGAGCATGATGGCCGTAACAGTAGAGGAGAAAGGATGAAGCCTGACCATTTCCAGTTCTTTAAATGACGCGTACTTGACCTTGCTGATCATGAGCAGGCTCAAAACAAACACCAAACCAAGAGTTACTTCGGCAAGTATACTGGTGAACAAGAATTCCGGCAGATAGGTGCTGAAAAGTACCAGCGCGGCCAGAGTGCATGCTGCCGCGGGAATGGGCAGGCCCACAAAAAATTTTTTGGGCAGATTTTTGCTCTGCAGGTTGAAGCGGGCCAGTCTGAGCGCGCCGCAGGCCATGAACAGGAAGGACACGGCCAGACCAAGTTGACCGAACTCATGGGTCTGCCACAGAAATATCAAGACAGCAGGGCATACGCCGAAGGAAACAAGATCAGACAGGGAGTCGAACTGAATTCCAAAATCTGAAGCAGCCTTGGTCAGCCTGGCAATCTTTCCGTCCAGGCCGTCAAATACGCATGCCGCGAGAATCGCCAGAGCGCTATATTCGAACCGTCCTTCCACAGCCCAGATAATACCCATAAAACCGGCGAACAGAGCCGCTGTGGTCAAAAGATTGGGCAGGATATAAAACCCTTTATGTCTGGGGCCTGAAGGCTGCTCGTCCATATATTCAGTGATCCATGGTCCTTCGGGCAATAATTGTCTGCCCGGCTACTGTTTTTTCTCCCACTTTAACTAAGCTAGTATAATCGGCTGGAAGGTAAAGGTCAACCCTGGAACCTAACTTGATCAGTCCGAATCTCTGTCCCCGGGGCAAGACATCACCCTTTTCCGCCAGGCAGATTATTCTGCGGGCCAGAAGACCGGCTATCTGAACCATGGTCCATTCTTTCTGTTCTTCATCCACAATGTCCAGAACGCATCTTTCATTGTCCTTGGAGGCCTTGTCCAGAGAAGCATTGAAAAATTTGCCGGGATGATAGCGGATGGCGCGCACCTGTCCGGATACGGGAAATCTGTTCACATGAACATTGAACACATTCATGAAAATGCAAACCGCGGTTTTTTCCTCCCCGGTGAAGGGGTCGGGCATGGTTTCCACCCTGACCACCCTGCCGTCAGCAGGCGCGACAGCAACATGAGGCTCTTCCGGAATTACCCTTTCCGGATCGCGGAAGAAGTTCACCGCCAGAAATGAAAGCACCAGGCCGAGAAGGGCCGGAACGGGCCAGCCGAGCAGGGCAAAAACCAGGGTGACCAGAACCATCAGGAGAATAAATCCAAGTCCCTCAGGTCTTATCTGTGTGTTAGGTTCAAGCATTTTTTATCCTTTAATTTAAGTAAAAAGCTGCATCTTTGATTCTGCAATTGCTTTCAGGGTGTTTCCGTTTTGAGAATGAATAGAATTTCAAGTAAGTGCGGGATGACGGATTTCAGCTTTAAATAAAAAATAAAATCTTAAGGATTAAGCCCATAATCCTCAGGATCAATTATCTGCAGCAGTTCATTGTTCAGGGCATCCATTTCCGGTCCGTGCGTATATCCCGACAGATGCAGAAGCCCATGGCCCAGCAGGCGGATGAAATGTTCAAACCCGGACTGTCCGTAAAGAAGAGCTTCCCTTTGCACAGCCTGCGCCCCGATGTATACTTCTCCCAGAAAGTTCGAGTCGGAACTTTCCGATGGCTCAGGAAAGGACAGGACATTGGTCGGACCTTTTCTTGACAGAAATTTGCCGTTCAGTTCTTCCATATCCGAATCAGAAGCAAAGATCAGGTGTATCCGGGAATCCTTCATTCCCAGATAACTCAGCAGCCGCCCGGCAATATCTCCTGCTTCCCTGCGGCTGAGACACAGGGCGGGCAAGAGAGGTGAATTAAAGGACACATTGATTTCAGGCAGTTTACTCATGCTTTATAAAACCCTGATTCAGGCTTATCATCACTTTCGGTATCTTCTGCCTTCTTCTCTCTTTCATCCGCTCTGCGGCCCCTGCGCTGCTCGAACAGATCGTAGGCCTTTATGATCCTGGCCACCAGACTGTGGCGGATGACGTCATTTTCGTCAAAATAGACAAACCTTATTCCTTCGGTTTTGGCCAGAACTTCTCTTGACTGTATCAGGCCGGAAACAGCCGCTCCCGGCAGGTCCACCTGAGTGATGTCTCCGGTGATCACTGCTTTGGAGCCAAGGCCCATGCGGGTCAGAAACATCTTCATCTGTTCAGGAGTGGTGTTTTGCGCCTCGTCCAGAATGATGAAGGATTCATTCAAGGTGCGACCGCGCATAAAGGCCAGAGGCGCGACTTCAATCATTCCGCTTTCCAGAAGTTCCTGCACTTTTCCGAATTCAAGCATATCGTGCAGGGCATCGTACAGCGGACGCAGATAAGGGTTGACCTTTTCCAGCATGTCCCCGGGCAGAAACCCCAGCTTTTCTCCTGCTTCCACAGCGGGACGGGCCAGAATAATTCTTTTGACCATCCTCTGCATGAGAAATGAAATGGCCACGGCTACGGCAAGATAGGTCTTACCAGTGCCTGCCGGACCAATGCCGAAGACCAGATCTTTTTCCTTGATGGCCTGGAGGTACTTGCGCTGTGTGGCGCTTTTGGGAGCAATGGTCTTTTTATTGGAAACAATAAAAACTTCTTTTTTAAAAATTTTTTTAAGATCAGCTTCCTTGTCCTGACTGAGAATCCTGATGGCCGCTTCCATGTCTTCAGGATATACCTTATAGCCCGACTCTATGAGCGCGTAAAGCTGAAGCAGGCAGTTTTTCGCCAGATCCAGGCTTGACTGGTCCCGGCTGGTTATGGTGATTTCAGACCCCCGCTGTTCTATGGAGACACCGGTGCGGTCGCGGACAGTTTCCAGGTTGCGTCCCTGAGGACCGCAAAGTTCCTGCACATAAGCGGAATTGCTGAAGCGTAGATGGTCGGACAAATATTCAGTCATGAGCATCCTTTGGCTGGCTTGTCCAGGCGGGCATGTTTTTTAATGTTGAGCCTGGGTCGATCATGGGTTATGAGCCTCAAGACATGTACGTAATTTAAATACCGTTGATCACCTGAACCAATGTTCATTTATCCTGAAGGGTTCTTTTCTTTTTGGCTGGCGGCCACCTTATACTTATTCGTGAGCATACTTAAAGATGCATCTCCTCATAATTGTTCTGCTATCCTCGCCAAAAGAAGAAATCCTTGTTTCACGAGTTGAAAGTCATTTTCTATCTTCAAAGAACGCTTTGCGGATAGAAACCATTTATAACTTATTCGGCTCAAACACAAGTCAATGCGCTCATGCAGGGCGCTTCAAATTTCCTGATACCTTTTGTCCGATAAACGCAATATGGTTTTTATCTGAATCAGCAATGTCTTCTGCAAAAGTTAAAAACTCAAGTTTTTTCACTTAAAGCTCCGGCTGCAGTTTTTCCGCAGTCGGTGCCGCGGCGCGTTCTTCACCTGGCACAACTCTTTTTCCTGATCCTACGGTCAGAGACTTGGGTATGGATAAAAAACCTTGCAGCTAAACTTACTTCAACCAGAGGCCAATCAAGTGCAGCTGAGATTCAGTTTTGTTTTGTTTTTCATTTTTTTGAGCCTGTTTTTCAATTTAAAAACCGTACATGGTCAACAGGAGCCATGGAGGCTTGAAGCGGACAGGCTGCAGGTCGATGAAGAAAGAAATATCGCGGAAGCTTTCGGCAATGTTCACGCGTGGCGGTTCAACGATTTTCTTTTTGCAGATTATGCCAGATTATATATGGATACCAACTGGATTTATCTTCAGGGAGATGTGCGGGCCGGATTCAATGGGGATTTAATCCAGGGAGAGGAGGCGGAACTCGATCTGAACAATCAGGTGGGATGGATCAGGGACGGTGAAGTATTCATGGCAGAGGACAATGTTTATTTCACGGGAAAGCATCTGGAAAAAACCGGTCCTCATACCTATACCTTCAAGCAGGGAATCATGACCTCCTGCGACGCGCGCCCCGCTCCATGGTCGGTCAAATCAAGCCGCGGAGAAGTAACCATAGACGGCTATGCCAGGCTCTGGCACACAAGATTCAGGGTCAGGGACCGATCGATAATGTATTCCCCGTTTTTGATAGCTCCCGTGAAAACCGAACGCCAGAGCGGGTTTCTTTTTCCGGATATAGCTTACAGTTCGGAACTGGGGATGAATGTCAATCTTCCCTATTACTGGGTGATTGACGATGAGAGGGATATGACCTTTTACGCCAATTACTACTCTTTCAGGGGACTTATGACCGGTGTGGAGTACCGCCATACCCCGAGACTGCATAAAAAAGGATTATGGAGGGCAGACTGGCTCAGGGACCGCAAGGTCCATGACCAGGGAAATGAGCCTTCAAGATTTGAAGATGATGGACTGTTCAGACCCAATCGGCACAGATACTGGTTAAGAGGAAAGTATGACGGTTTTGATCCGGTATCCGGATGGCGTTATAAGGTGGATGTCGATTATGTCTCGGATCAGAATTATCTCAGGGAGTTCAGAGAAGGACAGTCCGGATATGATGCCAGCCGCAATGAATTCATGGATAAATTCGGGCGCGATCTCGAAGCCCGGGACAGCCTCATAAGAACAAATATTTTAAGCGCCTCCCGCTCTTACGAGCGGATGGGCCTTGATTCCCGCCTGGTTTATAAAGATAATCTCAGTTATAAAAACGATAATCTGCCAGGCAGCGAAGACCCTACAGTTCAGAGGCTGCCCGAGATAAACCTGGATCTGTACCGCAGCAGACTTGGAAACACCCCCTTTGAACTGGAGGCAGCAAATGAGGGGGTATATTTCTGGCGCCGGTTCGGGACTACCGCGACCCGCCTGGATGTTCATCCCCGGGTGAGCATGCCTTTGCAGGGAGGCTGGGGAAGGATAATCCCAAGGTTTGGCTGGAGACAGACAGGATATTTTGTGGACAATTTTGAGGCTGACCCTGCAGAGAGAGATATCGATAATCGATTCCAGACAAGAGGGATCTATGATGTAAATATTAAGGCTGATTCTGAATTGTTCCGGATTTTCGATTTGAACTGGAATCCTGACCGGGAAGGTTTAACCCCGGGAGATTCCTCCTGGACAGGAATAAGACATACAGCGGTGCCGGAGCTTGAATACGAATTCATTCCTGAAAAAGATCAGGACAAATATCCCAGATTTGATTCTGTGGACCGTATAAGGCCAAGGGAAGACCTGAGATATACTCTGAGGAACACCTTCACCCGCAGAATGGATACTGTTCTGGAGAGCGCTGAAAAAAAAGAGCGCGTGATAAGAACGGATTACCGTGATTTCTTACTTTTGAACCTGGAACAGGAATATGATTTCCGAGAGGCAAGGCGCAGGGCTGAACTGGATGTACATGAACG
>SLAE01000018.1 GCA_007127015.1 Desulfonatronospira sp.
CCTGAGTGCTGCCATTTATTTCTCCCGTTTAAGCCTTAAAGGTCTTTTTGAACTCGTCTATGGCGGCGGCCAATCTGCTCTCCAGCTCGCTGCTCAGATCTCCTGTATCTTTGATCTCTTTTAGGATTTCGGGTTTCTGGCTTCTGAAGTACTCAAGCATTTCCGTTTCAAATTTGCTTACCTCTTCAACCGGCAGATCATCCAGATAGCCCTTTGTTCCGCAGAACAGTGAAACCACCTGCTCTTGCGCGGGCATGGGCTGATACTGGGGCTGTTTTAAGAGTTCAACCAGCCTTTCTCCCCGGGTCAGGCGTCTTTGAGTGGCTTTATCCAGATCAGAGCCGAACTGGGCAAAAGCGGCCAGTTCTCTGTACTGGGCCAGATCCAGGCGCAGTGTTCCGGCCACCTTCTTGACCGCTTTGATCTGGGCGGCACCGCCGACTCTGGAAACCGAAAGACCGACGTTGATGGCCGGCCTTACCCCGGCATAGAAGAGGCTGGGCTCCAGATAGACCTGTCCGTCGGTAATGGAGATGACGTTGGTCGGAATATATGCGGATACGTCGCCGGCCTGAGTTTCAATGATCGGCAGAGCTGTCAGAGAACCTGCTCCGTGTTCGTCGCTCATCTTGGCCGCGCGCTCAAGCAGTCTGGAGTGCAGGTAAAATACATCGCCCGGAAAAGCTTCACGTCCCGGAGGACGCCTGAGAAGCAGGGACATCTGCCTGTAGGCCACAGCCTGCTTGGACAGGTCGTCGTACATGATCAGGGCGTGCTTGCCGTTATCCCTGAAGTATTCGCCCATGGTACATCCGGCGTAGGCGGCAATGAACTGCAGTGAGGCAGGATCAGAAGCAGTGGCTGAAACCACGGTGGTATAATCCATGGCACCATGTTTTTTCAGGGTATCCACAACCTGGGCGACTGTTGATTTTTTCTGACCGATGGCTACGTAGATGCAGTAAACATCTGTCTCTCTCTGTGCCAGGATGGAATCGATGCAGATTGCGGTTTTACCGATCTGACGGTCGCCGATGATCAATTCGCGCTGCCCGCGTCCGATGGGGGTCATGGCGTCAATGGCCTTCAGCCCGGTATTCATGGGTTCATGCACTGATTTTCTGGGAACAATGCCCGGAGCCTTGACCTCCACCAGTCTGGTTTCTTTGGATTCTACCGGCCCCAGACCGTCCAGAGGGTTGCCCAGGGGGTCGATGACCCGACCCTGAACCGCGTCGCCGACGGGAACCTGCACGATGCGTCCGGTCCTCTTGACCAGATCCCCTTCCTTGATGTGAGTGTCTTCCCCGAGAAGGGCGCAGCCTACGCTGTCCTCTTCCAGGTTAAGGACCATGCCCATGACATTGCCCGGGAACTCTAAAAGCTCCATGGCCATGGCGTTTTCCACGCCGTAGACTCGGGCTATGCCGTCGCCCACGGACAAAACCACGCCGGTTTCACTCATTTCCACACGCTTTTCGTAGTTCTTGATCTGACTTTCGATGATCTGGCTGATTTCTTCTGCTTTTATTTGCATAGCCCTATTCACCCCTTTTGATGTTTTCTTTCAAAATTTGCAGTTGCGCCCTTATGCTGGCATCCAACACCTTGTCCCCCACCTTTAACACGAGTCCGCCCACGATGTCAGGATCAACCTTGTAATCCAGAGTCACCTGCAGCCCGGACTGTTTTTCTAATTTGCCCACTATTTCCTGCTTTAAATTGTCGGCCAGTTTGATCGCGGTTACGATTTCCCCGCGAACAACCCCCTGATGCTCGTCCAGCAGTCTGGCATAATAGACCTGGATCTCGGTCAGATGGTCCAGCCTGCTTTTATCGGCCAGGAGATGACAGAAATTGGCGATGGTTTTACTAGGTTTCAGCTTGTTCAAGAGCTGCGCTACAACAGCCTTTTTCTCGGAAACACTGATAACAGGGTTGCGAAATATCCGGATCAGCTCCGGGGACCCCTCCAGGACATCGACAATCTTGGCCAAGTCATCACCGTAAGCATTGAGCTCCTTGTCTCCCTGCTTCTGAGCCAAGGCGAACAGGGCCCGGGCATATCTTCTGGCTACTATATTTCCTATCAATTTAGCACCACCCTTGTTAGACTGTCGTTAATCAGAGCTTTGTGGTCCTCGGCCTTAAGTTTCTTCTTGATCATCGTTTCAGTGGCCTCGGCAACTTTTTCAGCCAGATCAGCACGTATTTCCTGCAGGGCCAGCTTGGCCTCCTGCTGTGCTGAGACCTGAGCCTGCTCCTTGATCTGAGCAGCCTGAGTCTCTGCCTTGGCGATGATCTGGTTTTTCAGGCTTTCGCCCTGAGCCATGGCCTGCTCAAGAATCTGGCTTCTTTCCTGCTCCAGGTTGGCGATATTCTTCTCCACAGTCTCAAGCTTCTTCTCCGCTTCCCTGCGACGATCCTCCAGATCCTTGAGATCGGTTTCTATTTCCCTGCTGCGGCTTGGAAAATACTCAAAAATCTTTCTTCCCCCAGCATAGTAAATAAGGGTCAGGAAGAGGATGAAGTTGATCACCCTGTAAATCTGGTCCCTGGCGTCCGCGGGCAGATTCAGAGGATCAACGATGTTGAAGATGGCGGCCGCAAGAAGAACGAGCCCAATGATCAGTAATTTTACCTTTGTGTTCACCGCTTAAGCCCCCCTTAAATATATTTAGGCCTTGCCCAGAATCTTTTCTGCGGCGCGCCCTGCAAATTTATCCACTTGCTTTTTAAGCGCGGTTAAAGCGCTTTCTTTCTCGGTTTTTGCCTTTTCCCGGGCAGACTGCAGTATTGAAGTTGCTTCCTGGGAAGCTGACTGAACTATATCCTTTTCCGTGGAAAATCCTTCCTCTTTCTTGGACTGCCGGATCTCCTGAGCCTGCATGCGGGCCTTTTCCAGCTCCTGTTCGTATGATTTCAGCTTATCGTCCGCCCTGACGTTGAAGGCTTCGACATCCTCGACCTTTTGACTCATAATCTCAGCCCGCTTTTTCAGCATTCCTCTTATGGGCTTATATAGAATCAGATTTAAAAGCAATAGGACAAGGAAAAAATTGATCAATTGAACAAAAAAGGAAATGTTTAGTTCAATCATAGGCCCTCCCGAGAATGTGAATTTTTTTTCAAAGTTGACTTAACCGTCAAATTTCAATCAAGGCTTTAGCCAATTTAGAAATCTGTGTCAAAGCCTTTTTCATTATTTTCGTGAGCCGAATCAATTCTCTCATATCCGGCTTAGAGCTTGTAATTGTAAGACTTTTATCTTTTTGACGTTGTGCTTAAATATTTTTATTAAAAAATTTTGCGCAAGATTTCACATTCAAGCTGAAAATTTTTTAATTAACTGTCAAATTAGAGCATGAATTATTTATCTTCCGCCTCAGCGCCGTCCATATTTACCTCACCTTTGATCTTAGCGCCTTCTTCAACCACCAGGGAAGGGGTGGTAATTTTGCCGTTGAGGCTGGCCTGCTTGTAAATCACAACTTTGTTCCGGGCTTCAATCTGGCCTTCCAGGCTGCCGTTCAGAACCAGGTGACCTACTTTTATATTGCCTTTTACCCGGGCATCCTGTCCAATTATCAGGGTACCTTCTGAACAGATTTCACCATCGAAATCCCCGTCAATGCGCACTGTACCCTTAAAAACCAGCTTACCCTGATAATTTGTATCTGTGCCCATGAATGCATTAATTTCATCCTTGCCCATATCGACCTGCCCTTGAAGAATTGTACGTTCTTGTTCCTTAACTCTTGAACATGAATCTGCGCATGGATACATTTAAAACCAGGCCGACCATGATGAAATTGACCATTGCGGAGGTACCGCCATAGCTTATAAACGGCAGAGGAATGCCCACCACCGGCAGAAGACCCAGAACCATGCCCATGTTTACCAGAACCTGCCAGAAAAAGTAAAAAAAGACCCCGACGCAGATAAGTGACCCGAACCGATCCTTGGCCTCCTGGGATACGGAAAGTATCTGATAAAGAAATACACAAAACAAGAGCAGCAGAATAATTGCTCCTGCAAATCCCCATTCCTCTCCGAAAACTGAAAAAGCGAAATCAGTATGCTTTTCAGGAAGAAAGCGGAGCTGGCTCTGGGTCCCCTCCATAAAGCCCTTGCCCCAGAAACCGCCTGAGCCTACGGCTATTTGAGACTGGATGAGATGATAGCCTGAACCCAGGGGATCCTGTGTCGGATCAAGAAAACTGAGCAGTCTGGTTTTTTGATAATCATGAAGAAAAAACCAGCCAAGAGGCATGTGCAGGGGTATCAGCACGAGCAGAACCTTGCTCAGCTTTTTGTCAATGCCGTGATAAAGAACAATGCCGCCTATGAGAAAAAGGATCATCAGGCCTGAACCGAGATCCGGCTGTTTGATCACCAGCAAAACAGGTATTATGGCTATAACAAAAATTTTGCCCAGATCCCTGAAATTTAGAGGGCGCTCTATACTGGACAATATGTAGGCGGTCAGGATCAGTGCGCTTATCTTGACCATTTCGCTGGGCTGAAAACTTACAAAACCAAGACTCAGCCATCTTTGCGCCCCGTATATCGAAGTGCCCCAGAAATGCACGCAGACCAGCAAGATCAAGGAAACAGCGTAAACATACCAGGCAAGCAGCTTCAGATGGCGGTAGTCAAAAAGCATGATCAGGAACATGGCAACTGCTCCCACCAGGCCCCATACTAACTGTTTGCTGTAAAAAGGAGTCAGAGTAGTTTCTTCGCCAATCCTGTAGGCGCTTGCCGAGTACAGATTGAGCACTCCTATGGCAAAAAGCAGGACCAGCAAAGCCAGCATGGCCCAGTTCATATGCAGGATCAGCTGCCTGTCAATCATCTTGTGCTGCTGCCTGTGGGCTCTCCTGTTTCCGGGAAAAAATAAAATCGTAGATTTCCCTGATCACCGGTCCGGCTGCAGAACTGCCCGATCCGCCATGTTCCACCAGAGCGGTTACAGCGATTCTTTTATCTTCATTGACGGCAAAACTGATCAACCAGGCATGGTGCCTGAGCCAGTATTCAACTGCTTCAGGATCATCTTCTTTATGCTCGGGCATCAATCTGACCACCTGTGCGGTCCCGGTTTTGCCGCCCACCTTAACGTCTTTTGTCCTGAGCCTTCGGGCAGTTCCCCGTTCTTTTTCCACAGTATCCAGCATTGCCTGATAGATGAAATCCAGAGTCTCTTTTTTCCAGGGCAACGGCTGGGGATCCAGTTTTTTTTCCTCCAGAAGCAGACTTGGTCTGTACAGATTGCCTCCATTGGCAATTGCCGCGGTAAGCCTGGTCATCTGCAAAGGAGTGACCTGCGTAAAACCCTGACCTATGGCCAGGTTGAGATTGTCGCCGCCTCTCCAGGCGTCATTGAACCTCTCTCTTTTCCAATCTCTGGTAGGTATCAATCCGGATCTTTCAAAGGGCAGGGTGATTCCGGTCTGCCTGCCCAGGCCGCTTTCAAGGGAAAAGGCGCTGATCCTGTCTACCCCCAGCTTTTCTCCCAATTGATAAAAATAAGTGTCACATGATTCGACCAGGGCTCTGTTCATATTCACCCGGCCATGTCCCTGCCAGCATCTGAAGACCCGATTGCCCAGTCTGTAGCTGCCGGAACAGAAGACCTGCTCCCCAGGATGAATTGACGGTTGTTCCAGAGCAAGTGCAGCCATCAGCGGCTTGAATACCGAGCCCGGAGGATACGCGTTCTGTATGCTTCGATTGCGCAGGGGGCGATGCGGATTTTCAACAAGTTCTGTCCATTGCCTGCCCGTGATTCCATAAACAAACTTGTTATTGTCATAACCGGGGGTGCTGACCATTGCCAGCACTTGACCGGAATCAGCGTCCATGACCACTACCGCACCTGTTTTGCCCTGCATTACGGAATAAATATGTGTCTGCAGATCCAGATCGATGCTCAGATGTAAATCCTGACCGGATTCAGGCTGAACCAATGTATGTTCACGCAGAATTCTGCCCGAGGCGTCCACCTCGAGCTGCTTCAGGCCTTTTTTCCCCCGCAGAACACTTTCCATGGCAAATTCAAGGCCATGCTTGCCGACGTTGTCTCCAAGCCTGAGACCCGGATCAGCTGCCAGTTCCTGTTCATTTGCCAGGGCCACGTAGCCAAGAACATGGGAGAACACTTCGCCTTGAAGATACTTCCGCCTTGGCTGAACTACAACCTTTACTCCCGGCCAGTAGGGAGCATCGGTCTCCACCCTGGTCAAAACATCAAAAGACAGATTGGAGACCAGTATCTGGTTTTCAAACGAGCGAACCATTCTTCTTCCCCGCTCGAATTCTTTATTTAAGTCCTCAAGCGGCATGCCGGTCCACCTGCTGATCTGTTTCAGAGTTTTTTCGATGTCCGGTGTATCCTCGCGCACCAGGGCCAGGCTGTAGGAAGGCTCGTTTACCGCCAAAAGTCTGCCTTCCCGGTCAAGAAAAAGTCCTCTGGGCGCATATATATGCTGCCGGCGCTGCACATTGTCCTGGGCCTTCTGGAGATAATAATCGCCTTTATACACCTGCAGAAACCACAAGCGCATGGCAATTACTATAAAAAGAGCTCCAACCAGAAAAAGCAGAAAGTTAAATGCCAGCCTTTCGCTAGGCAGGCTTCTTTTTCTTAACAGGCTCATGCTTCAAAAAATTTTTACATAATGAATAGGTTGTCAACCATAAACCGAAATAGACACCAAACTGGAAAAGAAAAGCCTCAAAACCTGCCTGTTCAGCCGGAGAAATATCCTGTAAAGAAGTCATTATCCGAATCAGACTGATTTTTATGGCTGCCAGAACCATAAAAAAAATAGCTGAAAACAGCAGATTCCTGGCCTCAAAAAAAGAAGCTCCGCAATAAAATGCCAGACCCAGACCTGCATAAAAAAGCATTGCCGCGCCGAAAGCCAGGCTGCCTGTGCCTTCCTGGATAAGCATCCACAAAAGTCCAAACCAGAAGGCAGAGCTCAAATAACCAAGCTGCAGAAGCACCACCAGTCCTGTGGTTAAAAAATCCACTCCGGGCATGAGAAATTGTCCCCATATGCCTATGATTGTGAATGCAGACCAGAAAATTATCGATTTAATCCACAAACAATCCTCCCGGGAATCAGCAGCAGGATCTGCATGGAACAAGCTCGTTCAGGTTGATAAAAGCTAATAAATTGTGTGAGAAATAATGAAAAACCGGCAGCATAAGCTGCAGAAGAAAACAAATGCCTGATAAGGAAAATTTCTGGAACCTTCAGGTATCGTTTATGCCGGTCAATCCTTATTAAGTCCTTCGGGAGATATGTAAACGGGTTTAAAGGATGACTGGCTGTCCAGGATTAACACTTCCTCCCTGTTCCTGATTGAAAAAAGCTGTTTTGCCTCAATTAATTGAAACAAATGGATTTCAGAACGCTGTATACTGCTTACCCTGGCTACGGGCAGTCCTTTGGGATAAATTCCTGCAGTACCGGAAGTGACCAGCAGCTCTCCATCTTCGAGAGGAGCATTCAGATGAACATAATGTACCGCCAGGGACTTGTCCGAGCCCTGACCGGATACTATTCCGGGCGTCCTGGACTCTGCGCTGATAACGGGAATGCGGCTGTTCGGATCGGAAATAAGAAGAACGGTTGAATAATTAAGCCCCACTTTAAAGGTTCGGCCGATAATTCCATCAGGAGTTATGACCGGCATATTGGAACGTATGCCCTGTAATTTGCCCTTGTCCACGATAACTGCATTAAGAACCCCAAGAGGCCCGTAGTTGTGGGCAACCACTCGCGCTCCGCTGCTGCTCCAGCCCGCAGGCGGCACAAATTCAAGAAGCTTTTCCAGACGAACAGCGGAAGCTGCCCTTTCCGTCCTGAACGCCAGCTCCAGTTTCAACTGATCGACTTCCATGCGCAGAGCTTCATTTTCCTTGTGCACTTCTACAAGATATACATATCTGTCCCAGGAATCCTCTATTTTCTTGTGCACCAAGATTCCGGGCTTGAGCACCCAACCCGTAATCTCCAGACCGGTATAAGCCGCCATGCGATCCAGGGCTCCGGTACGGGCATTCCAGGTGTAAAGGCTTAGATACAGAACAACCAGAACAAAAAAAAAGCCGATTATTTTTTTGGGTGTAGGTTCCAGACTAATCGATGGTTACCTCCTTGAGCACATCCAGATTGTCCAGGACTTTTCCTGAACCGACTGCAACCGTGGACAGAGGGTCGTCAACCACGGTAATAGGCAGGTAGGTCTCATCCATGAGCAGCCTGTCCAGACCTTTGAGCAGAGCTCCGCCTCCGGTTAAAACTATGCCCCGGTCAACGATATCCGCGGCCAGTTCAGGCGGGGTCTGTTCCAGGGCGATACGCACCGCCTGCACAATGCTTTCTACCTGTTCGGAAATGGCCTTGCGCACTTCTTCAGAAGTTATGGTGATGTTCTGGGGAATCCCGGAAACAAGATCCCTGCCTTTTACCTCCATTTCCTGTTCTTCTTCCATGGTATAAGCCGATGCGATCTTATTTTTGATCAGTTCAGCGCTGCTTTCTCCGATGAGCATGTTGTATTTACGTTTTACGTGGTGCTTGATGGCGTCATCCATCTTGTCTCCACCCACGCGCACTGAACGGCTGTAGACTATTCCGGACAACGAGATCACCGCCACTTCGGTGGTGCCTCCGCCGATATCCACAACCATATTAGAGGTAGGCTCGGTTATTGGCAGATTGGCTCCTATGGCCGCGGCCATGGGTTCTTCAATAAGATATACCTCCCTGGCTCCGGCGCTTTGAGCGGATTCCTTGACCGCTCTTTTTTCTACCTGAGTGATGCCTGTAGGCACGCAGATGATTATTCTCGGCCTTACCAGCCGCCTGCTGTTGTGCACTTTGGTGATGAAGTGCCTGAGCATGGCCTCGGTCACTTCAAAATCGGCAATAACCCCTTCTTTCATGGGTCTTATTGCGGTGATGTTGCCCGGAGTGCGACCGAGCATTCTTTTGGCTTCAGTACCAACGGCCAGAACTTTGTTCGCGCCCCGCATATCTCTTTTGACCGCCACCACGGATGGTTCACGCAGCACGATTCCTTTGCCTTTGACATAAACGCAGGTGTTGGCTGTACCCAAATCGATGGCCAGATCGTTGGAAACGATCCCGAACAATCGGTCCAGAATTCTAGGCATGCATTTCTCCGCAAAAAAACTATCACCAGCTTGCCGGTATTAATCTTGGCAACAGCAACAGTGAGTTAGGGTTATCAGGCAAGTAAGCCGCAGCATGAAGAGGAGCACGACCCGGGAAATTGACCCCGGGCTCGAATAATCTTATTATCTGAATGTAATTTGACGGCTGGATTAAGTTCCTGTCCTGGCCGGCTCAGGCCACAATCTGCCATATCGGTGTTAGTAACGGAAAAAATGTCTATAACAAAAGAGAGCAGGACAGGCAACATTGCCGGGCACATTTTTTTTGCATGGACCGCTATAATAAGTTATCTACATACTGGAAAAAACTCTTTCAGACCAGGATACAGAAAGTCCCTCTGGATGCAGGTTTCGACTGCCCTAACCGTGATGGACTGATATCCAGGAACGGCTGTATCTTCTGTACCCGGCTGGGCTCTGGAACAGGTCTTGGCGGCTGCGGCATGGAACTTCGCGATCAGTACCTTTACTGGAGAATCAGGCTCAGGAAAAAATTTAAAAACTGCGCTTTTGCTGCCTATCTGCAGTCGTACAGTAATACTTACGGCCCCTTGTCCAGGCTGGAATCCGTCCTGGATCAGCTTCTGAATCTGCCTGACCTGAGGGTGCTCTGTGTCGGCACCCGACCCGACTGCATTGATAAGGACAAAATCGAGGTTCTGGCAGGTTTCCCTGCTGATGAGACATGGCTGGAACTGGGGCTGCAGAGTGCAAATGATAAGACCTTGAACCTGATCAACAGGGGGCATACAGCGGAAGACTTTGCCGGAGCCTGCGACATGGCTGCCGGGAAAGGCCTCAAGATCTGCGCCCATGTCATAGCCGGTCTGCCCGGAGAAGATATAAACGACTTTGCGGACACGGTATCATTTCTGAACCGTCAGCCGGTGCACGGAATCAAGATTCACAATTTGTATGTCTGCGCAGGAACCACTCTGGCTGAATGGTGGCAGGACAGGCTTTATGCTCCGCTAACTCTTGAAGAATATGCGACCTGGGCTGCTCAGGCCATAACTCTTATCCGCCCTGACATCATCATCCACAGAACCGCATCCGACCCCGCCGGCGCAGAACTGATGGCTCCGGCCTGGGCGGAAAAGAAAAGCATGGCCATGAATGCCATTGACAAAATTCTGGAAAAAAACAATCAGCATCAGGGTCAAAATTTCACGAAACTGTCTCAAATACGGCACACTTAGGATTATGATACGCGTCAAACTTACGCTGGCATATGAAGGAACTGATTATTGCGGCTGGCAAATGCAGAAAAACTGTCCCACTGTTCAGCAAACCCTTCAGGAAGCCCTGGCCAGGATCTGCAGTCATGATGTCAGAGTCCATGGTGCGGGGCGCACTGATGCAGGAGTGCATTCTCTGGGCCAGGTCGCTCATTTTGATGCGCCCGGGGAAAAGGCGGGGCTTCCCTGGCTTAGAGCGTTAAATTCCCTGCTGCCCTCTTCCGTGCGCGTTGTTGGCTGCGAGGAAATGCCCAGGGATTTCCATGCCAGGTTCTCAGCCAGAATAAAGCATTACTCCTATACACTATGGACCGGACAACTCTTTGTTTATCCTCAAAGAAGACGTTTCGTGTGGAATGTCGGTAAACTGGACCATGAACTGATGCGCCGCGCCGCGGTACATCTCTGCGGTCGGCACGACTTCAGCTCGTTTATGAACAAAGGCACCAAGATCATTAACACAACCAGATGCATTCAGAGCATTGAATTCAAGTCGGGACACTTTTTGCAGGAAACCGTAGTGCATATCCGCTCTGACGGATTTTTGAAACAGATGGCCAGGAATATCATCGGAGCACTGGTTCAGGCTGGAAAGGAAAAACTTGATCCTGAAGACATAAAGAAAATACTGGCGCAAAAAAACAGGATCCTGGCACCGGGCACCGCTCCTGCCCGTGGACTGTGCCTGGAAAGAGTGGAATATTGATTTGAAATTTGATTTATGTTACTTATATAATAAATAAAAGGCATTGTTTGCTGAACAGGTCCGACATTGACTTTTGGCCAGAAATTATTAGGCTGATTGTCTATGACTAAAGAATTTACCGGATCATTGCCGGCGCCCGGCGTCGCAGTGGAGCATGAGCTCAAGGAACCTCAGCGTTATAAAGTACTCCTGCACAACGACGACTACACCACTATGGAATTTGTAGTCTTTGTGATCAAGAAGGTGTTCCACAAGACCGAAGCCGAGGCAGTGCAGATCATGCTTAATGTACATAAAAACGGAATAGGTGTTTGCGGAGTATACACCGGGGAAGTGGCTGAAACTAAAGTGGCGATGGTGGCCAAAATGGCCAGAAAAGAAGGGTATCCTCTGAAATGCACCATGGAAGAGGTTTAAATGCTTAGCAAAGAATTGGAAAGAATAATCGCCAGGGCCATACGCGAAGTTAAAGTCCGGCATCATGAGTATCTTACACTTGAACATATATTGTATGCCTACCTGCTCGATGACAAGGGCAAGGAGGTTCTCTCCGACTGTGGAGTTGACCTGTTCAAGCTCAAGAATCAGCTTGAAAGATTTTTCCTGGATCACATGGAGGTCCTGCCTCCTTCCGGAGACAGGGAAGTAGTACAGACCATAGGCGTGCAAAGGGTCATGCACAAGGCTTTGTCCCAGATCCAGTCGGCTGGAAAGAACATGATCCAGGCCGGTGATCTTCTGGCCGCCATGTTTGAGGAAGAAGAAGCGTTTGCGGTGTATTATCTGCAATCGCAGGGCCTGACCCATCTGGATGTTCTGGAGTACATCTCCCATGGAATGGAAAAGGACCATCCAGGTACTTCCTGCCCGGACTGCAAACCGAAGGAAAAAAACGACAAGAGCTTTCTGGCTCAATATACAGTCGACCTGGTGGATAAGGCCAGAAAAGGTCTCATTGATCCTCTGGTGGGCAGAGATGAAGAGCTGAAGAGGGTGGTTCAGATACTGCTGCGCCGCAGAAAGAACAACCCGATCTTCGTTGGAGATGCCGGTGTAGGCAAAACAGCAATGGCTGAAGGCCTGGCTCTGCAGATCGCCAATAAAAAGGTTCCCGGCCCTTTTTTGAGTACAAAGATATTTGCCCTGGATATGGGCGCCCTGCTTGCAGGAACCAAGTTCAGAGGCGACTTTGAGACCAGGCTCAAGGGTGTGATCAAAGAGATCAGGGATATTCAGGGAGCCATCCTGTTCATCGATGAGATTCATACCATAGTCGGAGCGGGAGCAACCAGCGGAGGGTCCATGGACGCTTCAAACATCCTTAAGCCTGTCCTGGCTTCAGGTGAAATCAGGTGCATAGGCTCGACCACATATGAAGAATACAAGAACCACTTTGAAAAGGACAAGGCTCTTTCCCGGCGGTTTCAGAAAATCGATCTTCCTGAGCCGAGTCTCAAGGAAAGCCTGGAAATCTTGAAAGGCCTGAAACCCTATTACGAGGAGTTTCACCATGTCAAATATATGCCTTCAGCCCTGAAGGCGGCCGTAGATCTTTCCGCCCGTTACATAAATGATCGTTATCTGCCAGACAAGGCCATCGATGTTCTGGACGAGGCCGGTTCGATCTTTGTGCTTTCAGGCACGGCCAGGTCCAAAAAGCAGATCACGCCGAAGGACATTGAAAGCGTTGTGTCCAGGATGGCCAGAATTCCTTCCAGGCAGATTTCATCTTCGGACAAAGATAAGCTTTTTCAGCTGGACAGCCGGTTGAAGAGCAGAATATTCGGTCAGGACCAGGCTGTAGACGCTCTTGTTAAGGCGGTAAAACGCTCCAGAGCCGGACTTCGGGAAGAAAACAAACCTGTGGGCAACTTTTTACTCATTGGTCCCACCGGAGTAGGCAAGACTGAATTGTCCAGGCAGATGTCCCAGGTAATGGGCGTAAGCTTTGTTCGCTTCGACATGAGTGAATACATGGAAAAACATGCCGTGGCCAGGCTGATCGGTGCACCTCCGGGTTATGTGGGCTTTGACCAGGGTGGGCTGTTGACAGAGGCGATACGGAAAAATCCCTACACTATTCTGCTTCTGGATGAAATTGAAAAGGCTCATCCGGACATGTTCAATATTCTGCTTCAGATCATGGATTACGCCACTTTAACCGACAACACCGGGCGTAAGGCTGATTTTCGCCATGTTACTCTGCTTATGACCTCAAATGCCGGAGCCAGAGAAATGAGCTCCTCCAGTATAGGTTTTGCCCAGGAAAGCAAAGAAGACCTTACAGCCAAAGGTCTTAATGCAGTGGAAAAACTGTTCAGCCCTGAATTCCGCAACAGGCTGGATGCGGTCATCACCTTCAACGCTTTGAGCAAAGAAGTCATGCAGCAGATAGTGGACAAGAACATTTGGGAACTGAATCAGCAGCTGCAACCCAAAAAGATCAAAGTGGAACTGTCCGGACCGTCCAGGTCCTGGCTGGCGGAAAAGGGTCATGATCCTTCTTTTGGAGCCAGGCCTCTGTCCAGGCTTGTTCAGGAACAGATTAAGGACCCTCTGGCGGAAAAACTTTTGTTCGAAAACCTGGACAGGGAAACATCCATCAAGGTGGAGCTGGACAGAAAGAATGATCAGTTAAGACTTAAGTGACCATCACCTTTCTTTCGCAAAATCACGATTTTCCTCATCCCAGTCAGGCCGGACCCGACGGACTGCTGGCCATCGGAGGAGATCTTTCACCCAGACGTCTGCTTGCAGCATACGCAACAGGCATATTCCCCTGGTATGGTCCGGGATCACCCATACTGTGGTGGTCACCGGACCCCAGGCTTGTCTTGTATCCTCAAAGCATTCATATCTCAAGAAGGCTGCGCAGAGTTTTGAAGTCAGGAAAGTTTGAGATCACCGCTGATCTGGACTTTGAACAGGTCATCTTATCCTGTGCCCGGGTATCCAGAAAAGGCAGCTATGGAACCTGGCTTGTACCGGAAATGATTGAGGCATACACACGCCTGCATCAGCTGGGATACGCCCATTGTTTTGAGGTCTGGCATCGGGGAAAGCTGTCCGGAGCCATTTACGGAGTGGCTTTGGGGGGGATTTTTTTTGGAGAGTCCATGTTTTACAGAGTCTCGGATGCCTCCAAAGTTGCCTTAGTGCATTTATGCGACTTTCTTGAACAAAACGGCTTTCTGCTTATGGACTGTCAACAGACTACCGGACATATGCTGCGTTTCGGGGCTGTGGAGATCAGCCGGGCGGAATTTTTAAAGGAAATTAAAAAAGCTGACGGCCGCGGTCCCGGACCTGGAAAATGGAACATCAGCAATTAGCCTGAAAAGGATTTGCTGCGGCGAAAGTCTTATTCCTGTTCATTCTGCAGGATGGGAGGATGCGCGCTTAGGTCATAGAAGCCGTGCACAGGAAAGCTCAGAGTATAATTGGGCACCTTTTCCAGCCGGATACGCCCCAGATTTTCATCCTCAGGCATCTCGGAGAGAGGCACCAGTCCTTGAGGAATCGGAAACGGCAGCGGCGCGCTGTTGATGGCTTTGAGCTTTTCAGCATATCTGTTTTTCAGATATTCGATAAGCGCGGTACGCTCTTCCAGGTTAAATGCCTCCATAATCACCTTAATTGAATTTCTCTCCTCCATGCCCAGTTTTTCAATAGGATTGCCGAAAATTGCGGCCCAGTCATATTGCTTCTCTTCGGCATCATCCCAGTAGGGACGGTGCAGATGCACCTCCACATCCTTTCTGCCCTTGAAGGAACGGATCAGCATGTTGACTACATAAGCCCGCTCCAAAGGAAGATCCTGGTTTGGAGGAACAATGTTTATTTCCATGAATTCTCCTCAGTCCTGTTAATATCTTAAGGTATGTTCCGGCTGATTACTTGCTTTTATTTCTAGCGGCATCAGCTGAGCGCGGGATTTGCGGTCAGTACTGCCAACTTTTATCAACAGACTCTAAATGCTTCCTTGTTCCAGGATCTAATAGAACATTTAACACATAAAACATGCCCTGCATAATCCAGGATCCGGGAACAAGGAAGTCATCTTGTCTTGCGGTTATTAATCCAGCTGCTTCTGAAGAGCTTCTCTGACCTCTTCTATGCTTCCGCTGCCGTCTAGCTCAATGTATTTAAAGCCTTCCTTGTCCGCGAGTTCCTTGAAGAAATAAGCCGAGGCCAGAGTTCCTGTCTGAGCGTCATAATAGATATCGTGCCTTTTATCTATTGCCGCTTCATCCTGGTCATCAGATCTGGTCTTCAGCTCTCCACCGCATACTCTGCATTTGTCTCCGTCGGGCATGATGGCTTCAACATAGATATTGTTGGGATGGTTGGGTTCATTGACGCACAACCTGCGGCCCATGATCCTTTTCTTGGCCGTATCCCTGGGCAGCTGAACCTCAATAACATAATTAAGCTTCAGTCCTTCATTTTTCAAAGCGTCCCAGAGCATTCTGGCCTGGGCCACGTTACGGGGGAAGCCATCCAGAAGCCAGCCCTCTCCCTGCTTCTTCAAGGTCTCCAGAACCATGGGGACAGTGATCTCATCAGGGACAAGCTCACCCTTGTCAATATACTCCTTGGCCTTTTTTCCCAGTTCCGTGCCCTTGTTGATATGCTCCCTGAATATGGCTCCGGACTCTATATGCGCCAGATTATACTTGCTTTTAACCAGTGAACCCTGAGCACCCTTACCGCTTCCATTAGGACCGAAAATCAAGCTGTTCAATTTAGACCTCCTTAGTTTATTTCCAAGTTCAGAGCAATTTTTATAAAAAAAAATAGCCTTGATCTTTGGTTATGTCAATCAGGCAAACCTGCATGGAGCAGCTCGGCGCATAAGACTTATAAACTGTACTTGGCAAGAGAGCTTCATTGGGATATATATTTTGCTGGTGCGGGAGGATCAGGGGCAGGCTGTAGATAGACTGTCTCTGGCATGGACCTGCGGAAACAATATCTAGTGAGTGAAACTTTACGGAAAAAAATCATGAAGACCAAGTTTATTTTCATCACCGGGGGCGTTCTTTCTTCCCTGGGCAAAGGACTAGCTGCCGCCTCCATAGGAGCTCTGCTAAAAGCCCGTGGGCTTTCAGTAACAATTCAGAAACTGGATCCCTATATCAATGTAGACCCGGGAACCATGAACCCTTTCCAGCACGGTGAAGTTTTTGTAACCGAGGACGGCGCGGAAACCGACCTTGATCTTGGCCATTACGAGCGTTATCTGGACCAGCCCATGAGCCAGATCAACAACTTCACTTCCGGCAGCATATACTACTCTGTAATCAGCAAGGAACGCCGCGGCGATTATCTTGGAGGCACCGTACAGGTCATTCCCCATGTAACCGATGAGATCAAAAGCGCCGTCTTGAGCGTGGCTCAGAACCAGGAGGACGTGGCCATCATCGAAATCGGCGGAACAGTCGGAGACATCGAAAGCCTGCCCTTTCTGGAAGCCATTAGACAGCTTAGAGGCGACCTGGGAAAGGAAAATGTTTTATACATTCACCTGACCCTTGTTCCTTACATCAAGGCAGCAGGTGAAATAAAGACAAAACCCACTCAGCACAGCGTCAAAGAGCTGCGCAGCATAGGCATTCAGGCGGACATCATATTATGCCGCTGTGAAGTAGACCTCGATCAGGAGATAAAATCCAAGATCGCCCTGTTCTGCAACGTTGATCCGGATGCAGTATTTACGGCAAAGGATGTTCATAGCATCTACGAAGTCCCCCTGATGCTCTACGATGAAGGACTGGATCAGAAAGTGGCCATTTTGCTCAAGCTGCCCGCCAAAAACCCGAATCTGCAGACCTGGAAGGGCCTGGTGCACAGGCTGCATCATTTTAAAAACCAGGTACGCATTGCCATTGTGGGTAAATACGTCGACCTGAAAGAATCGTACAAAAGTCTGCATGAAGCCCTTGTGCATGCCGGTCTGGAAAATGAGACCCAAGTGTCCCTTACTTATATCAATTCTCAAGAACTGACCGAAAACAATCTGGTCCAGAAGCTGGAAGGCGCGCACGGAATTCTGGTTCCCGGAGGATTCGGCGGCCGGGGCATAGAAGGAAAGATTCTGGCCATCAGACATGCCAGGGAAAACAGTATTCCCTTTCTGGGCATATGCCTGGGCATGCAGTGCGCTGTGATTGAATTCGCCAGAAACGTACTTCTAATGAAAAAGGCCGATTCTCAGGAATTTGACCCGGATGCTCTAAATCCGGTCATCTACCTGATGACCGAGTGGTACGACTTTAGAGACCAGACTGTGCAGAAAAGGGAGACGTGCAGCCATAAGGGCGGAACAATGCGGCTGGGATCGTACCCTTGCGTACTGAAGCCGGGAACCAAAGCGATGCTGGCTTACAACACCCCTCAAGTGATGGAGAGACACAGACACAGATACGAATTCAATCTGAAATATGCAGCCGATTTTGAAGCCAAAGGCATGTTGCTCAGTGGAAAATCTCCTGATGAAAAGCTTGTGGAAATAATTGAACTCAAAGATCACCCCTGGTTTTTAGGCTCGCAGTTTCATCCTGAATTCAAGTCCAACCCCATGCGCCCTCACCCGCTTTTCAGGGACTTTATCTTGGCCGCGCAGAAAAATGCTGCCTCAGGGGGAGTGTCGACTCTCAATGAACAGGAAGTTGAAGCCGAGTTCGGAGGAACAGCCTGATTTTTGCACTTAAGCACTATGAAAAATAATTTTTTGAACAGCAAACCAGAACCTTTTTTCATCCTGGGCCCATGCGTTCTGGAGAGTCGGGAACTGGCCTTGAGTACCGCCGGTCAGCTAGCGGAGATCGCCGCCGATCTGGAAACGACTGTTTTTTTTAAAAGCTCTTTTGACAAGGCCAATAGAAGCTCCAAGGACAGCTTTCGCGGCCCCGGTCTGGAGCTGGGCCTGAAGTGGCTGGAGGAGGTGAAAAATTCAACAGGGCTGTCTGTGGTTACCGATATACATCTGCCTGAACAGGCGGCTGCAGTCGCCGAAGTCGTGGATGTCATCCAGATCCCTGCCCTTTTGTGCCGTCAGACCGATTTGCTCCTTGCTGCAGCCGGCACCGGCAAGATCGTAAATATCAAAAAAGGTCAGTTTATGGCTCCCTGGGATATGAACAGGGCAGTGGACAAGCTGGTCTCGGCGGGACATAAGGACGTCTGGCTTACAGAAAGAGGCACCACCTTCGGCTACAATAATCTGGTGGTAGATTTTAAGTCGCTGCCGGTTATGGCCCGTACAGGTTTTCAGGTAATTTTGGATGCCACCCATTCAGTTCAATTGCCCGGAGCGCTTGGATCCTGTTCAGGAGGAGAAAGAGAATACGTCCCTGTTCTGGCCAGGGCTGGAATGGCAGCCGGATTCAACGGCATCTTCATGGAAATCCATCCTGATCCGGAAAGGGCCTTGTGTGACGGCCCTAACTCCTGGCCTTTGATACAAACCCGCTCCTTACTGGAAGTCCTTTTAAGGATCCGCAGGGCCGCTTATGCGTAAAGACCCTTATCAGGCTGCCCGGCAGGTCAGGCTGCTTATCCTCGATGTGGATGGAGTGCTTACCGATGGTGGGCTTTATTACGATCAGGATGGAAGAATCGCCAAAAGATTCAACGTACAGGATGGTCTGGTGATCAAACTGGCACAGTATGCCGGCCTGGAACTGGCAGCGATTTCCGGACTCAGTTCCCCGGCTGTGGAGGTCAGGCTGCTTGAGCTGGGCATCACCGATTATTTTGCCGGGTACAGGCATAAATTGCCCTTGCTGCAGAAGCTCTCTGAAGCTAAAAATATTCCTTTTGCTCAAATGGCATATCTGGGAGATGACTGGGTGGATGCCCAGGCCATGAGCAGTGTTGGCCTGCCAATGGCTGTGGCCAATGCCCAGCCGGAAATCAAAAAACTGGCTCTTTGGACCACTGCCGCTCCCGGCGGACACGGCGCGGCCCGTCAGGCTATCCGTTTCATCCTTCAGGCCCAGGGCAGACTGGAGGAGCTCTGGACCAAGTGGACCCGGGAGCATGTCTAAATTTATCCCGGTACTGCTCAGCCTGCTGTTGATAGCCGGCATGCTCTTTATTTTTTTGAAGGATACGCCCGGTCCCAAAAAGATTGACTTTGACCGGGATATGCAATTTGATTTAGATATTGAAGGCCTGACTCTGGAGCAGGGAGGCGGAGAAAATAAATTCTGGGAGCTGGAAGCCAGCAGGGCTGCCTTTTTGCGGGTGGAAAACGAATATCTGCTGTTTGAACCGGTCATGATCTACTACCGTCAGGACGGTTCCCCTCCTTTAAGAATACAGGCTTCTCAAGGCAGAATTAACCAGGATGAACAGGTCATGCAGATGTGGCCGGATGTCAGGGCTGAATCAGACGGATTGACCACCCGGTCTGACAGGGCGACTTATCTTGAAGATTCTGGCTGTATACTGCTGGAAGGCAACGTGGTTTTCACTGGCAGGGGAGTGGTGATAAAGGCTTCCAGCGGACTTATTGACCTGGAAGAAGATAAGATTGTGGCCACCGGAGGGGTGCAGACGAACATAATTGATGCAGAAGGCCAGCCATAGTCTGCCGCATTGCATCAGGCAAGGTTGACCGTTGAAACAAAGAGTTTATACATAGACTAACAATTAGTTAATTATGCGGTACAAAACACTTTTTTTACTTTATCTGAGCTTGCTGACGCTCTTGATCTTCAGTTCCTGGAGCCATGCCGGTTCCCAGACGAGAGGGACGGAAATCACTTCCGAAGAAATGACCTATACCGGCACACAAAACCTGGTTGTTTTTACTGGTGAAGTCTATGTCCTGCGTTCGGATTTTGAGCTGTGGTCGGATAAGCTGTACGTTTATTTGAAAACCGGAGACAACCTGGACCCGGCAGCTGCGGACGCGGGAAGCGATGACAACATTGAAAAAATTGTGGCCGAGGGTGGTGTGCGCATCAAGGGCGACGGCGGACGGGAGGGCCGCAGTGAGCTCTTGACCTACTATCCGGATACGGAAATCGTCCGCCTGGAAAAAGGGCCCATACTTATTGAGGACAGAAATACCGTTGAGGGGGAGATCATCATTTTGAACCTTAAAGAAAACACCTCTCAGGTACTGGGCGGAGACGAAAAGCGGGTTCGGGTTCTTTTTTATTCCGATGAGAATGAGTAGTGGATATCCTGCAGGCTCTTGAGGTTTATAAACAGTTTGGAAACAGACTGGTGGTCAAGGGAATTTCCCTGGATATCAACCAGGGCGAGATCGTGGGCCTGCTCGGCCCGAACGGAGCCGGCAAGACCACCACATTTTATATGCTGGTGGGAATAATCGCTCCGGACAAAGGCAGGGTCATCTTTGCCGGAAAAGATATAACTAGACTTTCACTGCCCAAAAGGGCAGACTTGGGCATGAGCTATCTTCCTCAGGAAAGCTCGATATTTAAGAAACTTACGGTGTACGACAACTTAATGCTCATTTTGGAGTACACCTGTAAAGACAAAAAAGCCCGGCGCGAAAAAGCCGAATTTTTGATGCAGGAACTTGGAATCACCAGGCTTGCCGGGCAGAAGGCTTCCTTCCTGTCCGGAGGAGAAGCCAGGCGCCTGGAGATCGCCAGATCGCTGATCAAGGATCCCAAATTCATCTTGTTGGACGAGCCTTTTGCCGGAATAGACCCCATTGCTGTTGATGATATTCAAAAAATTATCCTAAGGCTCAAACAAAAAAATATCGGAGTGCTTATCTCTGATCATAACGTTAGGGAAACTTTAAAAATCTGTGACAGAGCATCACTGATTTATGACGGTCAGGTCATTTTCAATGGCACGCCCGGAGAAATTTCTCAGGATGCGCGGGCCAGGCAGGTTTACCTTGGCGAATCTTTCCATCTGTAATCAGGAACAATAATAATGTCTCTGGAATTAAGACAACAGCTTAAACTATCCCAACAACTGGTTATGACTCCGCAGCTGCAGCAGGCCATTAAACTGCTGCAGCTTTCAAGGGTGGAGCTGCTGGAAGTGGTCCAGCAGGAATTACTGGAAAATCCTCTTCTGGAAGAGGTTTCCTTTCAGGAAGATGAACAGGTCAACAGGGATTCTCAACATGAAGACAGACAGAAGAATACTCTTAGCAGCGAAGAACAGTCTCTGATCAAGAACGCTGACTGGGAGAACTATCTGGGGGAATTTGCCAGCAGTTCCAGGCATTCCTCATATCAGGAACGTGAAAATCCTGAGGAAATGCAGAGCTATGAGGCCAGATATTCTTCCAAGGTATCTCTTCAGGGTCACCTGCTCTGGCAGCTGCAGCTTCAGAATTTTTCTGAATCAGAAATCATCATCGGTGAAGAGATCATAGGCAATCTCGACTCCAGAGGTTACCTGCAGGCAACAATACAAGAAATTGCCGATTACTGCCGGAGCGAACCCGAATTTGTAAATAGCGTTCTCAAGCGTATTCAGTTTTTTGATCCAATAGGCGTAGCTGCCAGAGACATCCAGGAATGTCTTCTGGTTCAGCTCGAGTCCCTGGATGAGGATGACCCGGTGCTTATAAGCCTGGTCCGCGATCACCTCGAAGACATAGAAAAGAACAGGATAGCCCCTCTGCTGAAAAAGTTCAAGCTGAGCAAAGAGCTCATGCATGAATACATTCAGGTGATAAGAAGCCTGGACCCTTTTCCGGGATCCAGCTTCGGCAGCGAAGATGCAATCTATATCAGCCCGGATATATATGTGTACAAGCATGAAAATGATTTCATCATCATGCTCAATGAAGATGGCTTTCCTGCCCTGCAGCTGAGTTCATGTTATGCCGCGGGCAATACCGTGAATAACAGCAAGGCAAACAAGCGGGAAACCGAATACATCCAGGAAAAGACCCGCTCCGCCATCTGGCTGATGAAAAGCCTGCATCAAAGACAGCGAACGCTGTATAAGGTTATGCAGAGCATTCTCAAATTCCAGAAGGAATTCTTCAGGCACGGGGTCAGTCAGTTAAAACCGTTGATCCTTAAAGAAGTGGCTGAAGATATAAGTATGCACGAATCCACAGTCAGCAGGATCACGACCAACAAATATGTTTCCACCCCTTACGGTATCTTTGAACTCAAATTTTTCTTCAACAGCGCCCTGAGCATGGAAGGCGGCGGCCATATGGGTTCAGAAAGCGTTAAGGCGGCCATAAAAAAAATGGTCGCGGAAGAGGAACCCAAAAAACCCCTGAGCGATGAGGCTATTGCGGCTATTCTGCGGGAAAAGCTGGATGTGAACATTGCCCGCAGAACTGTGGCCAAGTACAGAATGGCCCTGAATATCCCTTCTTCCTCCAAAAGAAAAAAATATTTTTAATCACAGATCATCAGATTCAACCTGAAGGAGGCCCAGATGCAGATCAAATTCAACTTTAAGAATTTTGAGCCCTCGGAACATTTGAAGAAATACGCCCAGGATCGTTTTGAGAAGCTTTCCAAATATATGACCGACAACCACGCTGCTGAACTGCAGGTAAACCTGGAGGTGGAGAAATTCAGGCACATCGCGGAATGTATATTAACCGCCAAAGACCTGCATATTTCTGCCAACGAGGAAACCGAAGACATGTATTCCACTGTCGACCTCAGTCTGGATAAACTTGAAGCTCAACTCAAAAAACAAAGAGATAAGGTCAAGGATAAAAGGAAAAAATCCCGGGAAAAACAACAGGTACGCATGGACATAATCAGTTTCACCCCTTCTGAAGAAGGAGAGCGGGAACAAAGAATAGTAGCCAGCGATCAATACGAAGCCAAACCCATGTCTCTTGAAGAGGCTGCCATGCAGCTTGAAGCACTGAGCTATGAATTTCTGGTCTTCCTTAATGCCGAAACGGAAAGAGTTAATGTAGTTTACCGGCGCAAGAACGGAGATTTCGGGTTTATCGATCCCGGGGTATAGAATATATCTGCGCCATAAACCGGCAAAAAAGCATGGAGAAAGCATTGACGCCGGAGATAACCAGGCCTGATTATTCATGCCCTTTTCAGCTTAAGGTACAAATCGAGAGTTAAATGCATCTGGCAGATTACCTAAGTCCGGATCAGATAGTTGTCGGACTCGAATCCAGGACCAAATCCGAAGTTCTGGCTGAGCTGATAAAGCCTCTGATCCACAAATACGACTTTCTGCATGAGCAGGAAGTCTTTCAGGTCCTGCTCAGCCGGGAAAATCTGGGCACTACGGGTATTGGAGAAGGCGTAGCCATACCTCACGGCAAACTTGGGTCCCTTGAAGACATCCTGCTTACAGCCGGACTCAGCAGACAGGGAGTTGATTTTGCAGCTCTTGATCACAAACCTGTGCATATTTTTTTTCTGGTATTGGCTCCTGAAAAAAGTGCCGGCAAACATTTAAAAATTTTAGCTTTTATCTCCAGGCTGCTCCAGGATCCCGATTTCAAGCACACCTTTCTAAATGCCGAGTCCAGAGATGAATTATGGCAATTGATCAGCAAGGTCTGAGCGCAGCCTCCTCGTTTCGAGCCAGGAATTCAGAAGACTGCTATCCGGTGATAATCGTCACCGGACTCTCCGGAGCCGGAAAAAGTACGGCTTTGAACGTCTTTGAAGATCTAGGCTTTTTCTGTGTCGACGGTCTTCCGCTTAGCCTGACTCCTGCAATTATGCAGCTTTTCGCTCGTGAAAATCCAATAGACTATCGGGGGCTGGCTTTGGGCATGGATTTGCGTCAGAGCGACTTTGCCAGGGAATGGTCCGGGGTCGTCAGCAGTCTGCGGCAAAAAAACATCCAGGCCCAGATCATCTTTCTTGAGGCCGGGATGAACGTGCTGGTGCGAAGATATGCCACCACCAGACGTCCTCATCCACTTGAAAGCAAGGGCCTTGGTCTTGAGCAGGCCATGGACATGGAAAAGCAGATTCTGGAACCGGTTCGCTCCATGGCACATCTGGTGGTGGACACATCGGATTTCAGCATTCACGATCTGCGCAGAGTAATCAAAGAAAAATGGGA
>SLAE01000090.1 GCA_007127015.1 Desulfonatronospira sp.
AATTTCCGGCTGGAAACTAGGAATTAATGGAACCTGGAAAAATCCATCAAGGCAAAGAGTGAGACTCTTTGCTGAAGAAAAATCATCCTAACCTAAAATATGAAAATAGTCCATGGGTAAGCAGGTGTTTTTCCGTCAAGGCAGCCGGATTGTTGTTTCCTGTTCTTTGTTGTCCGCAAGACAGATTTTCCGGGTGGAAACTAGCCGGTATTGACCTCCTGGAAAGCTCTGGTCATGCCTTTGATACAGAAGAGCCTCAGAGCAGAAACCGCGGAAGTTACGGAGCTTTCCACAGCAGGCTGCTCAATCTCGTCAAAACTGCTCAGCACGTAATCAGAAAGAGAGCCGCCATCCTGTGGACGGCCGATGCCCATCCTCAATCTGATGAAGTCGCGCGATCCGATCTCAGCCGCTATGGAACGCAGTCCATTATGGCCGGCCAGACCGCCTCCGAATTTGAATTTTATTTTTCCCAGAGGAAGATCCACTTCATCGTGCACGATGAGCTGCTGGTCAGGATTCAGATGCAGACCGGAGGCAACTCTTTCGACGGCAAGACCGCTTCGGTTCATAAAAGTCAAAGGTTTTAACAGATGCCAGGGATGCCGGTTTTCTTCAGGATACCATTCCCAGAGAACCAGGTCTCTTGTTTCAGTTAACCGGCGCACTTTTTCTGTTAATAATGAGTCACGGGCATATATCAGTCTGTCCAGGACCAGAAACCCCATGTTGTGCCTGGTAAACGCATACCGGGGACCAGGATTGCCCAGTCCGACAATGAGTCCTGAACTGTGCATCTGTTTATTCCGTCAGAAAACAGTTTAAAATGAAAGCCCCTTCAGGGGCTTTCGTGAAAAAAGCAAAATTAAAGACTTGACGTCGATTAATTATTCAGCTGCCGGACCTTCTTCTTCAGTCTCTGTCACTTCTTCGCCTTCCTCAGCTTCAGGCTCTTCCTCGCGCATCGGCGGAACCAGTCCGGCAACGGCGAAGTTTTCTTCGTAGACAGCCTTTACTCCGGCAGGCAGATTAATATCATCCAGATTGATGTTGTCCCCGATCTGCAGTTTGGAAACGTCTATGACCACATGGGACGGAATGCTGGCAGGCAGACAGGTAAGATCAAGGTGATCCCGGTAGATCTCCAGCACTCCGCCGTCTTCAGCACCTTTGGCCGTTCCCTTGACCTCTACCGGCACAGAAACAGTTACCTCTTTGGTCAGATCCACCCCGTAAAAGTCCACGTGCAGATAGATCTTTTTAAAAGGGTGTCTGTCCACCGACCAGATCAGGCTGGGCTTTTTATGCGTAGTGCCGCCTTCAGTAAATTCCAGTTCCACCACGCTGGTCGAACCGACCCTGGTCCAGGCCTTGTAAAAAGGCCCGTTCCTTATTTTAACAGGCACGGTATCGCCCTGGGCATCATAATATACTCCGGGCACATAGTCATTTTTTCTCAGCTTTCGAGCTGCAGACTTGCCCGTTTCAGTACGTTTTTCCACTTTAAGGTTGTAAAGCTCGGACATGTTGTGTTCAACTCCTTCATTTAAAAACCGGCTCAAGGTGTCCTGAGCAGGCTGTTTTGTTCAGCCGCATAAAAGGCAAACAGATCAATCGGCAGGTTCTGACTATGGGCTGCTGTTATTTTAATGTGAAAAAAGCACGCTCACAGATGATTCAGTATGAATATTGTGAATGGCTTTGGCCAGCAGGCTGGCCACTGAAATCACCTTAAACTTGGAGCAGGCTTTGGCCTTTTCGCACAAGGGTATGGTATCAGTAACCACTATTTCGGCAAAGTCGGAGTTTTCCAGTCTTTCCACTGCGGACCCTGAAAAAACAGGATGAGTGGCGCAGGCCAGAACCTTTCTGGCACCCTTTTCAGATAAGACCTTGGCAGCCTCGACCATGGTCCCTCCGGTGTCGATCATATCATCTAGAACTATGGCGGTCTTGTCCTGCACGTCGCCTATGACCCGCATAGCCTTGGCCATGTTGGGAGTATCCCTTCTCTTGTCGATGATGGCAAGATCAGCGCCGATGCGTTTGGCATAGGCCCTGGCCCGTTCAGTTCCTCCGGCATCAGGGGAAACAACCACAGCTTCGTTGCCGAATCCCTTGAGGTAAGTGAGCAGGATTTCGGCTGCGAACAGATTGTCCACGGGAATATTGAAAAAAGCCTGGATCTGTCCGGCATGCAGATCAATGGTCAATATACGGTTGACTCCGGATATGGTAATGAAATCAGCAACCAGCTTCGCGCTGATGGGCACTCTGGGTACTACCTTACGGTCCTGCCTGGCATATCCATAATAGGGAATAACCGCTGTGACCCTTCCGACACTGGCTCTTTTCAGAGCATCAAGCATCAGACACAGTTCGATGATATTGTGATTTACCGGCGCACAGGTGGACTGCACCACGAACACGTCATCTCCTCGAACATTGTCCCCGATCTCGATCCTGCTTTCTCCATCACTGAAAGTACAGACCAGAGTAGGGGTCATCTTCATACCCAGATGATCGCAGATTCCTCTGGCCAGTTCGGGGTTGGCATTGCCTGTAATGATCTTCAGTTCACCGTGCACGGCCGGGCTTTCCTTTGTTTAGTGGCTGGGGCGGAAGGATTCGAACCCTCGAATGACGGGACCAAAACCCGTTGCCTTACCGCTTGGCGACGCCCCAACTACAATATATTATAATAAAAAGGTATATTCTGGCGGTCAAGTGTGAAGCAGGCCTGCATGGCCTTGTCTTTGTCCCGGAAAAAAGCGCTGAGGCTTGAACCTGACCCGCTGAGCACGCAACCGGCTGCACCTTTTTGCATCATTTCGAGCTTAAGACGACCAAGTTGCGGATAAGCCGAAAAAACCACTTGTTCGAAACTATTGCTGAATACCAGCAGATCGAAAGGTGCACCATTATCCTTTGTTGCCCTGGTTGTCAAGAATGCAGGCACCTTATTCTTCCTGTACGGACCATACTCATCCCATGCCTGATAAGCCCAGGCTGTGCTTATGGGGATATTCGGGCAAACCACCAGAACATACAGGTCCTTCAGGTTCAGGTCCACCGCAGTGATTCTGTCACCTGTGCCGCCGATTCTTGCCGGTCTGTTGAACAGGAAGAAGGGAACATCAGCCCCGATTTTTGCAGCCAGAACCAGAAGCTTGCTTAGACTGAGCCTGTTGGTCCTGGTCATGCTGTTTAAAAAGATCAGAAACGCCGCAGCATCGGAACTGCCCCCTCCAAGTCCGGCACCAACAGGTATTCCTTTGCGCAGAAAAACCTTAAGTCCAGGCCTGAAACCTGTGATCGCGGCAAAAGCTTCGTAGGTTTTGTGCAGGATATTTTCGTCTTTTTCCAGTGATCTGGGACAGCAGCGCAGAGTCAGGCCGGATCCGGAATGCGCGACTATATCAAGATGATCTGCCGGATGAGGAAGGGGATAGAACAAGGAGTCAAGATCGTGGTAGCCGTCATTTCTCCTGCCCAGAATCCGGAGATAAATATTTATTTTGCAATTGGCCAGAAGGCTGAAGGTCTTGATCATGTTCAGGACTGCTTTGAGGCGGCAAAAAAATAATATATGCGCGGGAATCAAGCCGCCGGTTTAGAGTTAAAAAGTTTTCATCCGGAAACGGTTCTTTTTCCCTTTGGCTGCGTCAATCTGCACAATTATTCGTCAACGTATTAAGATACGCCTCCTCATAATTGCTTGATTCCTTACCAAAAAGAAAAAACTCCTCGTTTCCGGAAAGAAAACCATCAGTTTCAGCATCCGGAAATAAAGAATTTCCGGATGGAAACTAAAAAGTATATGCACTGACCAGATGAGCGGGCCAGAACCTGACCGGGACCTTCAGTTCCAGTGAGAGCGGTGCTTGAGAGGTGCCTGCTTGTCCAAAATACTGGACAAAGCAGGCACCGCTGAAAAGAAAGGCATCAATCCCTGAGAGGAATGGTCCGAAAGAGATTCTGTCCCTGCCGGTTGATCATCAGCATCAAGATCTGCTTCGGCCGGGCATCTTCTTCTAATACGCGCCGAAATTCATTCACGCTGTTCACCCCTATCCCGTTGGCCTGCAGGATCAGATCTCCAGGATTTAAATCCGCACGGAAGGCAGGTGAACGGGATTCCACTTCAGTGATCAGCAGACCCTGAGGTTCGGGCAGACCCAGACCGGCGGCCTCTTCCTGGGTGGGAGGGCGCAGGGACAGACCCAGATTGGCCTTTTCGCTTTCCGGTTCCTCTTCGGGAGCTTCAGCCTGTCTGTTCAGATTCCTCTCTCCGAGTTCAACTTCTACGGTATGCTCCTGGCCCTCTCTCCAGTAAACTATCGTAGCTCTTGCGCCCGGATCCTGCCTGCCTATCTTGCGGGTCAGGTCCGTGGAATCCTGCACCGGCTGATCATTGAAGGCAATAATGACGTCACCGGATTCCAGTCCGGCCCGATCCGCAGGATCATCAGGTGTTACGCCTACAACCAGGGCGCCTCTGGGCTCTTCAAGCCCCAGGGCGGCGGCAATGTCGCGGTCCACGTTCTGGATGGTCACTCCCAGCCAGCCCCGGCGGACTCTTTGTTCAGCTTCAAGCTGTTCAATGATCTGGCTGGCCATATTGCTCGGGGTGGCAAAACCAATCCCTTCACCGGTGGCTACAATGGCCGTGTTTATGCCGATAACTTCGCCCTGAAGGTTCAGCAGAGGTCCGCCGCTGTTGCCGGGATTAATGGAAGCGTCTGTCTGAATAAAGTCATCGTAGGGGCCTGCGCCGATAACCCGGCCTTTGGCGCTGACGATTCCCGCGGTTACAGTATAGTTCAAACCAAAGGGATTGCCTATGGCCACAACCCATTCTCCGACCCGCATAGCATCGGAATCGCCGAATGAAAGCGTGGGCAGTTCTATGTTTCCATCGATCTCAATCTTTAAAAGAGCCAGATCGGTTTCCGGATCAGTGCCCACGACCTGAGCAGTGTAAGTCATTTCTTCGCCATCGAACAAAAAGGTGGCGTTTATCTCATCGGCGCGGTCTATGACATGATTATTGGTCACCAAATGGCCGTCCCGGGAAATGATAAAGCCTGAGCCAAGAGAGCGCTGTTCTCTTGGAGGACGCTCCTGTTCACCAAAGAAGCGCTCGAATTGATCGAAAAACTCTTCAAAAGGGTGGCCCCGGTTGGGTAATCCACGGAAGAACCGGCCGATGTCAGGGCTCTCCACCACCCTGACGGTGCTGATATTGACCACTGCAGGAGAAGCTTCTTCCGCTAAATCGGCGAAATCGGGAAGAGACGCCACAGCACCTTTTACGGGCCAGAAAAGTAGAAAAATGCATAATAAGGACAGGAACATATATTTGCGCATTGGTCCTCCAAAACAGGTTTATAGTTGATTTTCGAGGTATAACAGGATAGAGCCTTGGTCAAAAATAGTATACAGTAATCTTGATTAAAAGCAAGTTAAGGCTGTATCTGTTTTTGTAAAGATCAGGAATTTAAGGGTTCAGCACCTTTAATATCAAATTCCTGAAAAAGATCACATTAAATATTTAAATCGAGAAATTTCCGCGAGAGAACGGAAACCAATTTTTTGTTCATCCGGCTTAAGCGATTTTTGAAATTAAATTCTGCTTTCGCGTAAAAGATTAAAGAATATTTCACGCAAGGCCTGCCTCTCTCCGAGCTGCAGGCTCTATATATTCTCCGGCCTGGAGGCCCTGCTCTTCGACCCGAAGGCTCGTATCTTACGAGCCGGAGGCGTGGCTGGATGCCGGCCCTTGGGGCCTGCGCCCCGAAAGAGAAGCGGGGCCTGCCCCCCGCTTCGCGTGGTTCACATGACTTTTAGTCTTTTCTTCGTCTATGTTTTAATCGGAAGAGCCTGTTTTTTTAGCTTAGACAAAAAGAAAAAAATTTGAGTTGATTTAAAAGGATGTTTTTTTTAGATTGAAATTCCTTTTAGTATCCCTTATCTGATTGCCTGCAAAAACCACGTTTACTTGAAAAATCAGAACAGGATTTTCCGGCTAATCAGGTGACAGTCAAATATTTTACCCTGCAATATAAGGTAAGCTGCATGCACGATAAAGACATTCAAAGACCCTGGCTGAAAAGTTTCGACAAGGAAGTGAGCCCGCATCTGGATTATGAAGAAATACCCGTTTACGAATATCTTGATCGAACTTCCAGGGAGCATCCCCAACGCACCGCCATTGTTTTCAACAACTGGAAAATAAACTATAAAAAACTCTCTCAGCTTACCGAGACTGTCGCGGCCAATCTCAGAAGCTATGGTCTTAATCCCGGGGACAAGGTGGCCATCATGCTGCCCAATCTTCCCCAGACCATCATAGCTTACTGGGGCGTGCTCAGAGCCGGGGGAGTGGTTGTTTTCATCAATCCTTTATATATGGAGAAAGAGCTCCTGCATCATTTCGGCGATTCGGGGGCCAGGTTTCTGATTACCATTGACCTTGTCTGGCCCAAAATTTCCGGACTTCTGCCCAGACTTGATCTGGAGCGGATTTTCATCACTTCCATACCTGACTGCCTGCGCTTTCCCCTGACCTGGCTGTACCGGATAAAAATGCGCAGGGACAAACAGGCGCATGATATCCCTTTTGACAACCAGACAGTGCTTGAATGGAAGAACCTGATACACAGCAGGGAGGTGTACATAAAATACACCCCCGATCCGGTAAAGGATCTGGCTGTCCTGCAGTATACCGGCGGGACTACAGGGATTTCCAAAGGGGTGATGCTTACGCACTACAACCTGTCTTCCAATGTCCGCCAGGCCATGGCCATGCTGCACAATATCAGCATTGGAGAGCATACCGTGCTGGGGCTGCTGCCCTACTTTCATATCTACGGACTGACGGTCTGTCTCAATTTTGCCACAGCCATCGGAGCAACACTGGCCCCATATCCCAGATTCGTGCCCAAGGATGTGCTCAAAGCCATCAACAAAGTTAAGCCGACCATATTTCCGTCCGCACCGGCAGTATTTCAGGCCCTTTTGCAGCAAAAGGACCTGCATAAATATGATCTGTCATCCATAGATTACTGTATTTCAGGTTCGGCTCCGCTGCCCCTGGAATCAATGAAAAAGTTCAGAAGTGCTACAGGAGCGGAAATAATTGAAGGTTACGGCCTGACTGAAGCTTCTCCCATAACCCACTTCAATCCGCTGCGGGGTCTACGCAAGCTTGGCTCCATCGGTCTGCCTTTTCCTGATACGGATGCGGCTGTAGTGGATATGGAAACAGGGACTCAGCTGCTTGCTCCGGGTGAGACAGGAGAGCTGGTGATCAAGGGGCCTCAGGTAATGAAGGGATACTGGAATCAGGATGAGGAAACAGCAAGGACCCTGCGCAACGGCTGGCTGTACACCGGAGACATCGCCTACATGGATGAAGAGGGTTATTTCTTCATCGTGGACCGCAAAAAAGATCTGATCATCACCGGAGGATACAATGTCTATCCCCGGGAGATCGATGAGGTGCTCTATGAACATCCCAAGGTCAAGGAAGCGGTGAGTGTGGGCATTCCTCACTCCACCCGGGGGGAGGTGGTCAAGGCTTTTGTTGTCCCAGTTGAAGGAGAGGAGCTTACTAAGGCTGAAATTGTTTCCTTCTGCAAGCAGAAGCTCGCCGGATACAAGGTTCCGAGGCAGATAGAGTTTCGTGATGAACTGCCTAAAACCATTGTGGGCAAGGTTTTGCGCAGGGCATTGCGCGAAGAGGAGCTGGCCTTGTTGAACAAGGCGAAGAACACTCAGGAAAGCGCTTCGATTCAGGCATAAAAGCATAAATATTATGTATTGCAGCAAATGCAGCTACACATCATTTGATCATCTGTCCAATTGCCCCAAGTGCGGCCTTGACTGGACTGAAGAGAAAAAGAAGCTGAACCTGGACTGGCTGCAGTCCGGCGATCAGC
>SLAE01000139.1 GCA_007127015.1 Desulfonatronospira sp.
CCTACGTTCTCCACGTGGAGCAGGACGTCTTTCCACCTGACGTTTCCCGGGCGAAGAAGAGCTTGGACGGAAGTGGTAACGAATTCTCCAACAAAAGAAAAAAAGTCTCTGGTATCCCGAACCAGATTGACAGCCGCATGACCCAGTTCCTCAATGGAAGAGCGTTTGAGAAAACCCGGCCCGGGCTTACAGTCAAAACAGGACACCTGATCATGCACATGCTTGAAATCCGGCCGCAGGCCTGTTAACTGAAACCGCAGCCCTTTTTCTTTTGCCAGTCTTGTGTAGTGTAAAATCAGAGCCTGTCCGGACATATCGATATAATCGACTTTATCAAGATCAAGGATGACATTGGCTGCATCCTTTTTCTTAAATATTTTTCCGAGCTGTTTCCACAGAGGACCTATGTTCATGGCTTCCATGCGTCCGCTTGGAATCACCCGGAGTAATCCTTGGGTTTCTTTTTGAACATCAAATTTTAGCGTGGATATTCCGGCAGGAACAGGCCTGGACCTTTCTTCTACATTCATGTCACAGGTCTAAGTGGAAGAGGCATGATTGTCAAACTCGCAGCAAGAAAAAGCTGTCACAGTTCTTTGTCTGGTGGTTTTTCTGTTCCAGATTAGAATCGATCTGCATTTAGATAATTACAAGAACAAGATCATCCCATTTGACGTCTGGCTTCATTCCAGATGGCTCTGGAGCGGGTTTCATCGCCAAGCATTCCTACCCGGATGTTTATCCTTGATGTGTTCGCGGCAAGATATTCAATATTAATCCAAACATTGATCCCATCCTGATATCTGCCCCTTATCCTTACTAAGTCGGTGCGCCTGATTTCTTCTTCCACATGGATCTTTTTTACCTCCATGGCCTTAAGAGTGGCCTCATGTACTGTATGCATGTTTCTTGCCGTGTTTTCCCTGAGCCAGCCCTTGTAATAGATGGCTGCTCCTCCGCCGGCCGCTCCGCCCAGGGCGAACCAGCAGCCACTGAGGTTGAAACAGAGAAGGAAAATGAGCAGAGCACTGACTTTGGTCTTGCAGTTTTTCATGGCTTTTTGTCCTAAATCAAAATCCAGTTCAAGCATATCAGCACATTCTGCTGAAGAGCCTGCTTTTTATATATATCCCCACTGCTGCAGTCTGGCATGCGCGTAGCGGGCGTAATCGCCGCTGCCTACCTGCTGCAGATACGCATAGTATTTTCCGGCCGCTCTGTCTCTTCTTCCCATGCCTTCGAGGCAGTAGCCTCTGAAAAAAATATTGTTGGGGTTTCCGGGAAGCCGCATGTTGTATGCTTCAAAATGAGTCAGGGCCTGATCAAAACTTTTGCGGTTCAAGTGTATCATACCCAGGATATGAATTGCCTGAGGCTCGTCAGGGTAAGTTTTTCCGGCCGCCAGGGCATATTTTTCCGCCTCCCGGCCCTGATCCACAGCCAAAAGACATTTGGCCTGTTTTAAGTTGGCTGCGTAATCTTCAGGAGCAATAACAAGAGCCCGTTCATAATTTTTCCTGGCGTTTTCCGGATTACCGGCCATCATCTGGTCATCTCCTTCCTGCAGTTGGCGGATGGCTTCCTCTATCCGCCTGAGCCCGGAAATATTGTCCATGTATCTTTCCCGGTAGACAGGCTGATCTCTTAAAGCTTGCTGGTCATCCGCGCGGATGAGCGCGGTCTGGTAGCGTTCGCTGCTCATCGGATGGGTGGCAAAAAGAACCGCCAGATGGCTTTTGTCCCTGCCGGACATGTCCATAAGCATTTTCATAAGCCCCACAAATCCTTGTGGATTATACCCTGAGCCGACCATGTAATCCAGGCCAAGCTCGTCAGCCTCTCTTTCCTGATTACGGCTGTAGCTGGCTAGAAGGGCCCCTGCGCCTATGCCTCCCAGTCCGGCAACAACATTCTGCCATTCAGGGCCGGCAGCAGCTGCAGCGCCGGAAAACACCGCGGCTGCCAGGAGCCCGCGGGTCATCCTCTGGGCGGTATGCCTGGCAGAGACATGGCCGACTTCATGACCTATAAGAGAGGCCAGTTCAGCTTCGTTTTCCAGATCAAGGAGAATGCCTCTGGTCACGCCGATGGTCCCCCCGGGGAAGGCATAAGCGTTGACGTAGGAAGCGTTCAGGGTGTTGAAGGAATAAGGCATGTCCGGGCGATGGCTTTGTTCGGCTATTTGCCGGCCTACACCGGATACATAATCGTTAAGGGTCTGATCCTGAACAGGCCCGTAATCCGCTGAAATCTGATGAGGTGAGTTTTCCTGATCCAGCCTTATTTCCTGGTCTTCGCTCATGAGCATAAGCTGGCGACGCCCGGTTACGGGATGGGCAGCGCAGCCGGAGAGAAGCGCGACAGTTCCGATGCCTGACAGGTATAGAAAATCCCTTCTGCTCAACCCGTAGGCATGCTGTTTATAATTATGGGTTTTCATCATTTTACAATAAATTATTTATATAACGACTTGTGTTTTGGACAATCTTTTCAATTTTACAATAAACCCTTATTCAAGGCAAGTAAGAGTACCTTAATCCATACAACAGGGTCCGAAATCCGCACTTATTTTCCGGCTGCTTCAGTCATGAAATGTAAAAATGTACTTCAAAACCAAGTGCGCGATCAGTAAATAAAACTTGACAAAAACAGGCTTGTTGTTGAGTTTTCGTTGTCCAATCCGGAAAAATCTTGACATAAAATCTTAATGGACCTAACAAATGACATTTAAATTTATTTAAGGAGAATATATGGCCAAAGAAGAAGCAATCGAGGTTGAGGGTGTTGTAGAAGAAGCCCTGCCCAATGCCATGTTCCGCATAAGACTGGATAACGGACATGAAGTTCTGGGACATATTTCAGGCAAAATGCGCAAATTCTACATTCGGATTCTGCCTGGAGACAGAGTCAAGGTGGAGCTTTCACCATACGATCTGACCCGGGGCAGAATAACTTATCGCTTCAAGTAATCCGATTACATCCTGATTCCGCCTTCTTTGGATTCCCGGCCGGATAACCGGCATTTATTTTGTACATGTCAGAAATAGACCTGCATATCCATTCCACTGCCTCGGACGGCACCTTCACACCCAGTCAGCTCGTCAGTCATGCTTTAGAAAAAGGGCTGAAAGCCATCGCACTCACAGATCACGATACTACTGGAGGGCTTGAAGAGGCCCTCAAGGCCGGAAGAGAGCATGACCTTGAAGTTATTCCCGGCTGCGAGCTGAGCGTAGACTATCCCGGACTTATGGACATCCTGGGGCTTTGGCTCAGACCCGAGGCACCAGCCTTGAACCGTGCCCTTAAGGAACTGAGAGAAAAAAGAAACGCGCGCAATGAGATCATTATTGAAAAACTTCAAAAACAGGGTGTAGACATCACTTATAACGAAGTCCGAAAACTGGCGGGAAAAGCCTCTATAGGAAGACCTCATATTTCCCGGGTGCTCATGAATAAAGGAGTGGTGTCTTCGGTGCAGGAATCATTTAATCGTTACCTGGGATCCTCTGGAACGGCTTATGTTCCCAAACAAAAATTCAGTCCTGAAAAGGCTGTATCCGTACTCAAGGATGAAGGGGCTCTGGTTGTGCTGGCCCACCCCTGCTCCCTGGGGATTAACGGCAGGGATCTATACCAGGAACTCATCCGGCTCAAAGAACTGGGTCTTGATGGTATGGAAGTTTTTTATCCGGAACACTCCAGAGCTCAGACCGAACAGTATGCAGCCATGTGCCGCAAGCTTGACCTTCTGCCCACTGGAGGCTCGGACTTTCATGGGACTGTGAAACCTGGAATCGAGCTTGGCACAGGAAAGGGCAATCTCAATCTATCCTACTCCATCCTGCAGGATTTAAAGAATAAAAGACTGGAGCTGGGTCTTTGGCTATAGACAGGGTTCCTGAACTGCTATGCCCGGCCGGTGACCTTGAACGTCTGCAGACAGCACTTCTTTACGGAGCTGACGCAGTTTATCTGAGTGGTGGCTCATTCAATCTGAGGGCCAAATCCAGGGGTTTTGATCTTGAGCATTTATCCAGTGCTGTTTCGCTGGCTCGCGGTTCAGGAGTCAGGATCTATTTCTGTCTGAACGCTCTTGCTACTGAGAACGACCTGGGACCGATCCGGAAATATCTGGATACTTTGTCCGGTTTGGAATTTGACGCATTTATTGTTTCAGATCCCGGAATTATCAGACTGGTGCGCAAGGTTTTCCCTGATCAAGTTCTGCATCTGAGCACTCAGGCAGGGACCTACAACAGTCAGACAGCATTATTCTGGAGCGAGCAGGGAGTGGACCGGGTCAATCTGGCCAGAGAGCTTTCTCTGAAGGAGATAAAGCTACTTGCCAGGAATAAGGCCAAGAAACCCGAGCTTGAGGTTTTCGTGCACGGTGCAATGTGTATGGCTGTTTCCGGCTGCTGCCTGCTTAGCGCGCATTTGAACAAAAGATCGGCCAATCAGGGATTGTGTACTCATCCCTGCCGTTTTGACTATCGTCCGAGAGCCATGGCCCTGGAGGAAAGAACCAGACCGGGAAGAATGACCTGGCAGGTCTGGGAAGAGGATGATTATTCCAGAATATTGAGTTCTGATGACTTGTGTCTGGTAAAGTATCTGCCCTGGTTGATCCGCAACAGAATTGACTGCCTGAAGATTGAAGGCAGAATGAAAAGCTCAGGCTACCTGGGGATGGTGATCGATGTTTACAGGACAGCACTTACGGATCTTTATAATATGATGTTCAGACCGGATCTGTATCTTGAGGAACTGGCACTGACCGGTTCCAGACCGCTGAGTTCGGGTTTTTTTCTGCCGGAGAGAAAGATTTTTGTGCGCCCGGAAGGTGGAAGAGAAAGAAAAGCCATACTGGCCAGAGTTGCGGAAAAGCTGGAGGAATCAGTTTGGCTGGTTCAGGTAAAGTCCCTTTGGAAGACAGACAGGGATATCGAGCTTGTTTTGCCGGGGTTGAGGCGCCCTGTGCTCAGTAATAAAAAGTACTTTCTGGAAACAGTTGATTCAACGCCCCTGGCAGTGGCTCATTCCGGCCAGACTGCAGTTTTGCGCACAGATGACCCCCAGGTGGTGCCCCATTTGTTGATACGTTCTGCCTGAAATCAGATTGCCGCTCTCCGGTCGGCAGACCAATTGATCAGATATAATTAACTGCTTATAATGCGTTACATGTTAATTTAACAGCAAAAGCATTTGGGCTGTGCTTTGGAGAAGCCCGCTCTGACAAAGAATCGGACACGCACTTAACCTGCCGGACAGGTTTCTTCCGTCCTGCAGATTCATTGAAATTTTTAAAATGCAGCTTTTAAGTAAGCTGCCTTCTGTCTTGAAAAGCAAACGCGGCTATAGTAGTCATTTGGGATCTTCTCTTACAAAAATCAGCCAGACATCTAAGGAGAAATGAGAATGAAGCAGACTAAAATCATTTTAAACGAAAAAGATATGCCCAGACAGTGGTATAACGTGCTGCCGGACCTGCCCGAACCGCTGGCGCCTCCACTGGATCCGGAAACCAAGCAGCCCATTGCTCCGGAAAAACTTGCAGCAATTTTTCCGATGTCCCTGATCGAACAGGAGATGTCGGACAAGCGCTGGGTGGATATTCCTGAACCACTTCTGGAGATATATACTCTGTACAGACCCTCTCCCCTGGTCAGAGCCTGGCGTCTGGAGCAGGCCATAGGCAGCAAGGCAAAAATCTATTACAAGGATGAGTCGGTTTCACCGGCAGGTTCACACAAGCCAAATACAGCTGTGGCTCAGGCTTACTACAATAAGATGGAGGGAGTGAAGAGGCTCTCGACAGAAACAGGGGCCGGGCAATGGGGGACCGCTCTTTCTTTTGCCTGCAAGATGTTCGACATGGATTGTACGGTATACATGGTCCGCTGCAGTTATGATCAAAAACCTTACCGGGGAATAATCATCAGGACTTATGGCGCTGAAGTCTTTCCCTCGCCTTCAGATAGAACAAAGGTAGGTCGGCAGGTCCTGGAAAAAGATCCTCAGTCCGGAGGAAGTCTGGGACTGGCCATATCCGAAGCTGTGGAAGACGCGGCTTCCAATGCCGACACAAAATATGCCCTGGGAAGCGTACTTAATCATGTTATTCTGCATCAGACCATCACCGGACTGGAGGTCAAGAAGCAGCTGGAAATGATTCAGGAGCAACCTGACGTACTGGTTGGATGTGTTGGAGGAGGCAGCAATTTCGGCGGGCTGGTCATGCCTTATGTTCCTGATAAGCTTGAAGGCAAAAATATCCGCTTTGTGGCTGCTGAACCCCAGGCCTGCCCCACTTTGACCAAGGGGCATTTCATTTATGATTATGGAGATATGGCCCGTCAGACGCCGTTGATTAAAATGTATACCCTGGGACACGGGTATTTTCCGCCTCCCATTCATTCCGGCGGACTGCGATATCATGGAGAAGCCCCCATTGTTTCCCATGTGGCCAAACATGGGCTGGTGGAGGCCAGAGCTTATTTTCAAAACGAGATCTTTGATGCGGCCAGGTTGTTCATGCAGACTGAGGGCTTCCTGCCTGCTCCTGAGACAGCCCACGCAATCAAGGCTACGATTGATGTGGCCAGAGAAGCAGAGCCCGGTCAGGTGATCGTGTTTCTCTATTCCGGACATGGATTGCTGGACTTGAGCTCTTATGATGCTTATCTGCAGGGCAGGCTGAAGGATCAAGCCTTTTCAGAGGAGGAAATTCGGCAGTGCCTTGCTGAATGCCCCACCATTTAAGCTTGACAACAAAGGAGATTTATTATGCTGGACGTATTTAAAAAAGGTTTTTTAACCGGACTTGGCCTTATCGTAGTCACTGCAGACGAACTGGAAAAAAGAGTCAACCAGATGGTTGAAAAGGGTAAACTTTCTGCAGAGGAAGGGGAAAAAATCGTCAGGGAGCTGATTCAGAAAAGCGAGGATCAGCAGAAAGAGGTTCAAAACTGGCTGATGGAGAGCATAAAGACCGGCAGAGAGAATCTGGATCTTGCGGGAAAAGATGAACTGCAGAATCTGGAGGCCAGGATTTCCAGCCTCGAGGACAGGGTGTCCACCCTGGAGAGCCTGAAGATGCAGGAAGAAAAAAAATAAATGCTTTTTACTGATCATGCTGCCTGCACAGGAACTGTAAATGGATCTTAAAGCTGTTGCCCATCTGGGCCGTTTCCGGGAAATCACGACCACTCTGGTCAAATACGGATTCGATGACATCGTGGACCGTCTGGATATACCGGGACGCAAGTATCTGGAAAAGATCAGGGTGCACACCCAGCACCTGACCACCTGGGAGCGGATACGCAAGGTATTGGAGGAACTGGGTCCTACTTACATCAAATGTGGACAGATCCTGTCGCAGCGGGCTGATCTATTGCCCCGGGAACTCCTGGAAGAACTGCGCAAACTTCAGGACGAGGTGCCTCCGGAAGATTTTCCAGAGATGAAAAAAGTACTGGAAAAAAACTTTGATAGACCCCTGGACCAGATATTTTCCGAAATAGAGGAAATACCCATTGCTGCCGCTTCTCTGGCCCAGGTACATCGCGCGGTATTGCGTGAAAACGGCAGCGAAGTGGCCTTAAAGATTCAAAGGCCGGGGATTACCGAGACCATCAAGATGGATTTTGATATTCTGGAGCGCATAGCTGTCCGCCTTGACGGGCGAATTGAGTCTCTCAAGGTGTA